>CAXTNN010000001.1:0-2631 GCA_964245545.1 uncultured Acetobacteraceae bacterium
CCCGGCGCGCCGAGGCGCTGAACCCCGGCACGCCCTGGCTGCGCACCGAACGGGGACGGCTGGCGATCCGCGCCGGGTCTTGGCACGAAGCCTTGGAGCTGGCCGGCCCTGGCGATCCGGTGGCCGCCCTCAGCGTCGCCGCCGCCGGTACTGCGTCCAGCGCTGGCGAGGGCCGCCGCTTGGCGCGCCGGGCGTGGAAGGCCGACGCAGGATTTGCGCCGGACGCCATCGCCTATGCCAGCCGGCTACGCGACGCCGGCAAGGAGAGCCAGGCGCAGGAGGTGCTGCGCCAGAGCTGGGCCAAGTCTCCCCACCCGGACATTGCGGAGTTGGCGCTGGCGGGCGGCACCTACACCATCTCGCGCGAGCGCCGGGCTGAATCGCTGGCGGCGGCGGCCCCGGACCACCCCGAAAGCCACCTGTTGCTCGCCCAGTCAAACCTGGCCGCGGGCCATCTGGTGGAGGCTCGGCGCCAGGCGGATGCCGCATTGGCGGGGGGGCTGAACCAGCGCCGGGTTTGGCTGGTGTTGGCAAAGGTGGCCGAGGCCGAGGGCGACCGCCTGGGCGCCGAGCAGGCCGTTCACAAGGCCGCTGAAGCCGACCCCGACCCGGCGTGGCGCTGCGAAGCCTGCGGCGCCGCCCAGGACGCCTGGCACCCCGTCTGCAGCACATGCCAGACGCCGGGCCGCATTGTCTGGGGCACGGCGGTCAGCCGGGGCGCGCCGCTGATGCTGCCGGATACGAGCGACGCGATCCTGCCCTGAGGGGTTTGCCCTGCTATGCACCTTCGGCTAAGACGGCGGCAGCGGAGGGGTGGCCGAGCGGCTGAAGGCGGCGGTTTGCTAAACCGTTGTGCACTGTAAAGGTGTACCGAGGGTTCGAATCCCTTCCCCTCCTCCATTTGCCAGGTTTTTGCTCCTGATTTCAATAAGTTAGCAGCGCTGCGATTTGCAGCCCACGTTTTGGCCCATGGATGCGCCAGAGCTTGGGTGGGGAAAGCCGGGTTTTTCGCGGCACCAGCGCGCGGCATGCAAAACCCATAGGGGTCATAGGGGGTAAGGCCGTTTTTCTCAACGGTATCAGTAGCTTGACCCCCCCCTATGCCCAAAAAAGCATAGGGGGGTCATAGGGGGGGTGCGAGAGGCATAGGGGGTAGCTGACCCTTAGAGCAGGTCAGTCCGCCGGAGGTGGCTCGGCCTGGCTGGTTTCTTGGCGAGCCTTGGCAGCCGCCGCAACAGTCTCCGCGTCCGTCACCTTGAGGGCGTAAGTGGTTGTGCCCCACTTGCCGGCGGGCTTGTGTTGCTCGAGCACGAACCCGGCTGCCCGGGTGCCCGTCAGCTTATCAAGGTAGGTCGCGAGAAACTGCCTGCCGTGCTGGCCCGGGTCCGCGATCTCCCGCACAGCATCGCCGACATCCTTGGCCGCCCGGCTGAAGGTATGGTGCTGGTCGTACCAGACCTGGAATAACTCGGCCACTCGCTTACGGGCGGGGTCGGCAGCCTTGGCCGCCAGAATGCGGTCAACCACGTCGGCGCACCCGAGCGTGAGCAATGGGTCACGCACCCACTCGGCCCAGGTTTCGAAGCTGCCGAGCCGTTTGCCACGGGTCAGCGCCGCCGGGTTCTGCTGTCCCCATCGCCAAATCGTGAGCGCCGCCGTCAGCGCCGCCGGGCGGTCGGCCGCGACCCGATCGAGGTATCCAGGCGCGAAAGCCCGGCTCTCCGGGTCTTCCATCTGTGCGTCAAGATCGCAGCTCAGGAAGCGGCGGGCCAGGTCTTCCGATACGGATAGGCCATTGCCGGTCACGGCAAAGAACGCCGTCGAGTTTAGCGGCAGCATTTGCGACTTGCCCATAATGCGCACCCGGGCGGGGCGTTCGGTCAGCACCGATGCGATCGTGGCTGACTCCAGGGCGGTGTTGTTGACGTTGTCCAGGAACACGGAAGGCCCGGCCTCGATCAGCTCGGCCACCAAGCGCTTGTCGAGTTCCTTGCGGTCATTGCCGGCCGTGAAAGCGCGCGGCGGAACGCCGAAGGCGATCAGGCACAAGGCCCGAACGAGTAACCCCTTGCCAGCGCCAGCGCCAGAGATCGGCGGAGCCTTCACGAGCAGCCCGGGGGCCAAATGAAGGCTTGGCCGGCAGATGCCCGTCAACAATCCCGCAAGGGCTGCCGTCTCGTCCAAGCCGGCCGGCTTCGTAAGGTCAACCACTGACAGCTTCGCGCCGTCCTGCGTGATGGTAGCGCGCGGAGAGTCCCCAAACGGGAAGGTTCGGAGGCCCATCCGCAGCCGGAGTAGCGCCTTTTCCGCCTCGGCCCGGGTCGGCCTTGCCGGAACGGCCAGCGCTGGCACTTTCGCGCACCAAAGGCGGGCGCTGGGGTCGTAGCCGTCCCGGTCCAGAATGCCCCCGCCGGAAGCCAGAACGGGGCCCGTGGTAACGCCGTCCAAAGCTGGGACGCGCCATTCTCCACGCATGTCGAGGTACATGTTGGCGACGCGCTCCGGCAGCGTCAGCGGCTTCAGGTTGTCGCCGCTCCACGAGACGGGCTGACACAACCTGTGCACCTCGCACACGACGCCATGCGCCGTCACCTCAATGGCGATGGGCGGCCCGCCATCGGCGGGATGTGT
>CAXTNN010000001.1:2641-38808 GCA_964245545.1 uncultured Acetobacteraceae bacterium
GTCATAGAAAACCCCGCCGGCCGCCAGCAAATCCCGTACTGCCCGCGCGGTGGCAGGAAGGTCGGAACCCATGACCTGAAATTGCGGTCGGTCCACCACTTCCTGAACCGTGAAGCCTGCCGCGCCGTCAGGAATCTGAGCGCTCCTGCAGCAGGTCGTTGAAATCCTGTCCATCCCGGTCTGGCGCGGCGATGCGAACCGTTCGGCCCTCCAGCTTCCAGCGGTTTGCCGCCTCGCGTGCGGCCTTCAGGCCCGGCCCATCCCGATCGGCGGCAACGGTGACGCTGCGCACGTCCGCCGGCAGGATCAGCGCAGCCGCCAAGTTGCCGGCGCTTAGGGCGGCCCACGCCGGGAGGTTCAGCATCTGCCCGGCGCTGGCAGACGATTCGATGCCTTCGCCCACCAGCAACTCAGCGCCGGCTTCCTGCAAGCGGATGGCCGCGGTCCACACCGGCCCGAGGCTGGCCTTCACCGGATCCACGCTGGCTTTAGCGCCATTGCGGGTGAGATAGGTTCGATGCGCCGCAACGGTCTCGCCTGCCGCATTCTGCACCCTGGCGATCATGGCGGGGTGTTTGGATCGTTCAGCGTGCCAGCAGTCGCCGCGGTAGCGCAGCGCTGGCGAGGCAGCTAACCCGGCCAAACCCCGCCGGTTGAGGTAGAGCGCCACAGGCGAACGCGCGCACGGTTCCGAGCCGTTCCACAGCTTTACTGCGGCCGCCTGCTTCGCGGCGCGCGCCTGCTCTACCGTCTCGCCAGCGGCGGGCGGCGGAGGTTTCCAAGAGGCGCCTAGGGCATTCTGCGCCGCCTCGTTGAGCTGTTCGCGGGTGCAGCCATTGGCACAGTAGAGGGCGGGCGTCTTGCCCCTGCCGATTTTCATGCTGAACGCGGCATGATACGAGCAGCAGGGGCAATCTCCGCCCCAGGACCGGACGCGCTTGCGTAGGCTGAGCCTAGCCGCCAGGTCTCCCGCGAGGGTTTCGGCGCTCATGCCCAGCTTCCTCCGCAGAGAGCCGCGATCCCGGCCCCGACGCGATCGAGTGTGTCTTGATCGAGAGCAAAGACTGCGATCCGCCCGCCCTGGTCCAAGACGGTAACTAAATCTGCAAGCTGGTCGGGCGGAACGGCATCGTCGCCGGACGTGATGTATAGCAAGCGCTCGACCGTGAAGGGCGCGTCGTCCGGGGGCGGATCGCCCATGATGCCCCAGGCGGTGTCATCCAGTGGTGGTATCTCGGACGGGGAGCCAAAAAGGGGCATCTCCCCTTCGTCGTATAGCGCGGTCATGCCCTGCACCCCATCGCCCTGCACCGCGCCTCAAGCGCCGCGTGGCTCAACCGCTCGGCTTGCTCGAAACGGCCGGCTGCAAGCATTGCGTCGGCTTCTCGATCGGTAGCGTAGGCAAAGGCTAGGGCTTCGCTCGGGTCATCAGGGATCGCTATGCAGCGGGGTTCTGTAACCAAGGCGCGGCCGTACTGGGTGGGAAATCGGTGACTGATGAACATAACTGGGAATGCTCCATGAGCCTTTCCTCACGCTTGAACCCGTCGCAACCCATCGCTATCATCTATCCATCGCCTGCCCGGTGATGCACTGCCTGAAACGATGCGCTGCCGGTTCCTTGCACAAGGGCCGGCAGTTTCGTTTCAGGACTAGGCGGCGGCTTTCTGACGGGGCGCGCGGAATGATGCCGGTGGCAGGCTCGCGAACAGCGCCTCGGACGATGCGGAGGTTACGAGCGTCCTGCGGCCGGCCTTGATGGCGACCAGTTCGCCAGCCTGTAGCCTCTGGTAGACGAACGTCCGTGACCAGCCGTAGCAAGCGCAGGTGTCCTCAATGGTCCTTGCTCGGGTCGCGAGATTGGGGGTGAGCTTCATGGATACGGCTCCGTCCGGTGGTGTGCTGTGACGTTTAGGACGATGCAGCAGGACGCTTGCGGGATAACGGGAGGGTTTCCCGGGATTGCGACGGCATCAACCATCCCGCATAAACTTCAAGTGTTACTTGAGCCCGCTGCCAGGGATCGCCGAGCCTTTCGTTCTTTGTCCGTAGGGAGCGAAACGATGCAACGGCTTGGATCGCCGCAATACCTCGTCCGCTGTTTAACTCGTCCCTCCACCTGACAATACGTTGAGCAGTAATAGCGCCTTGCGTCTGCCATATGCCCAAGCGTCTACATTCCTGCGCAATCCATACCGACGCTTTCTTTTTGTTGATCTTTCCTTGTACGAGTTGGTCGTATGCTGCTGCAACGCAAGATTTGACTAGGTCCCTTGAGACAAGATTGGTCGGCTTGCCTCCGGTAGAACGCTCGGCAAGCAAAGTTGGCTTGGCGCCCTGCTCCAAATCGTGCAATGCGGCGTGCAAGGTAGTCAGGGGACCCGGAAGGATTGCCTTACTCGCGATCGAGTCACGCCTGATGAACTGCAGAATAGCGCGCAGACAGCCGCCTGCTTCTGCGAGTTCGTCGGCTCCGTCTTCTACGCGCTGAGCACTGTCAGCCAGCCTACCAATAAGCTCGCGATAGGGGCCGTCTCCCGGCAGTCTAATGCCTGCCAACGTCGGCAGCCTCTTAGCTGGCGGGGTCCGGTTTGAGGGCTTCGTAGCTTTGGGCATTGGGCCAGCCATTAAGATAATCCGGCCTTGAAAGTGATAATAGCCGCCCCGCTGATGAGGGCGAGGCGGCTGCAGAACCTCCCGCTGGAGAGCGGTATTACCCGCCGGCGGCCATCCCCGTCCGGCTGGCCGGCACGTTCAGCGCCTCCTCAATCCGGTTCAAGGCATCGTCCAGCCGCTCCCCAAGCCAGGCGACGCTCGTCCCCTCGATCGGCCGGCCGCCGCTGATTTCCGCGTTGCCGAGGGATTGGAGGATGGCCCCGATCACCCCGGCGTGATAGAGCGCCCGCCTGGCGCGCTCCATTGGCAAGGCGGGCGGGGCGGCAGTGCCGATCATGCTTCGCCCTCCGCCCGCTCAAGCTGGATCGCTCGCCAGATGTTGCCTCCGGGCTTGCTGCCCTCCACCATCCTCAGCCCGCCCTCCAGCCAGTCGAGGAACAGGTCCTGCGGCAGCCCGCCCGCCACGGTAATGAAGGCGTGCATGTGCGTTTCATGGCGGCTGAGCAGCGGGTAGTCCGCCAGCGTCGACGCCGGGGTTATCAGCCCCCGCGCCGTCTGCTGCATTGGCGACAGGCCAGGCCGGCGCGCAGGCTGGTCGGCGATCGGCTGCACGATACGGGCTGGCAGCAACAGGCGCGGGTGCTCGGCTGTCTTCGACCACCCGGCGACACCGGAGACCATCGTCCCGCCCACGATGGCCAGGAAGCCCCTGCGGCCGTTCATAGGGCACCTGCCTGCATGATGTCGAAGAGAGCCGAGCGAGCCAGCGCGGCAAACCCGGTGAAGCCGCCGCATGGCTTGTCTCGATCCGCCTCCCGGATGGCATGGAATGCCTTGGCGTGGCGTCCCCCGGCCGTGTGAGCGGGGGTAGCGGCCACCTTGATTTCCAGGGCCATGATCTCGTTCACAACCAAGCGGCATACTTTCTCATGCACAGCTTGGCCACGGGCCTTGGCTGCCATAACCTGCGCCCGCAGCTCGGTCAGGCGTTCGATGTCCGCCAGCAAGTCCGCGTCCCGGTGGTCCGTGTCGGCGGCTGCCAATGCCTGAAAGTCAAACATTGCGGCGCCCTCCGCGCTTCGGTTGCTGCAGCCCGGCCATCCGGCGACCAATCTCTATGAAGTCATCCAGCGTCGGCCGGTCCATCGCGTAGCCGATCGGCAGCAGCTTCTTCACCTCGTCGCGGTGCTGCTCCTCCAACATCTCGGTCAGGCTGCGCAGCCGTTCGGTGATTGCCTCGCTCTGGCGCCGGCTGCGCTCCTGCACGTCCCGAACGATGGATTCGGTGGTTTCCTTCTCGCGGAGGTAGACGACAGTGGGCTTGCTGCGGGCTGGGCGCGGGGGTGGAGGCACGGCGACCAGGGCGTTGATGACGTGTCTGGCGGCGGCGCCAGTCGGCGCGGGTATGACGGATGCCGGCAGAGCAATGGGTGTGGTAGACGGCTTTTTAGCCATGCCTGTGAACTCCAGGTGCTGGTTAGGCCGAGCGCGGTGCTGGTAACACTTCGCTCGGCCGGTTGCGGCTCTCGCGCTCATGCGATAACCTTGTAACAACGTAGGCACATGGCCTAACGTTGGTCAAGGTGCTTAAATGATAACAGGGTCTCAGGCGCGCATGGCTCGGGCTGCGTTGAAATGGGGCGTGCGAGATGTGGCTAACGCTGCCAAAGTCTCACCCGCTACGATAACACGGGTTGAAGCCGATCAGTCGGCTAATGCATCCACCCTGGCCGCGATCCGCACCGCCCTCGAATTGGCTGGCGTGGTATTCATCGAGGAGAATGGCGGTGGCGCAGGCGTGCGGCTGCGCGGCCAGGCGGCCGATCCATGAAGCAGCCGATCGGGGTCGATTCTGGCAGTGGCGATGCCACTTCACTGCCGATCAGCGTGACCCTCGCGCACAGCTAGCATCTTCAAGCGAAATTGCACGGCCTGCTCACGAGCGACGGCCTCGATCTCGCCAGCTAATCCTGCGTCCGTGGGAAGGCTCAAATCGGACTGCATGGCGTCGATGACATGCTGAAGATCCACAGCGAGCGCCGCCGATTTCTCCACACAAGATACAGCATAGCCTGTTTGGAGAATCAACCGGGCGTGCTCTAACTCCCGAAACTTGGGAGATGGCCTATCCCCATCAAAACCCTTTATCAGAGCTGTATGCCGATCCAGATCGATCCGCTCAACGGTCAGGCTGACAAGTGCGCCACCGATTTTCTCCGCCAGTCTGACCACAAGGCGGCTTGTGTTGGCTGACGCTAGAACGCGAACTTTCGCAACTGCGCCGGACCTCTCAAGATAAGGACGTATGATCTCGGTTGTGGAGAGTTCCGGGTCGCTCATCTGTCTGATGTATGTCAGGCCTAGGTCAAATACTTCAACGGCGTTCAAGAAAACGACGCCGCGCGCCTCTAGTAAGCGTTTCGTATTTGCCAGTTTGGACTCATGAGAGAGTTGTTTCGATTGGCGCCAAGACGCGGCAAAGCTAGTGAGTAGGACTCCGCCAACTGAACCGAAGAATGCAAGCCAACCGGGCGAACCGATACTAGCAAGGATTCGAGAAAGTAAGGCTCTACACCAGTCAGACGTAATCATCGTCTTATCGTAACCAACATGGCGAGCTATAAGAAGCCTGCTGTTTCAGCATCAACTGCCTCATGCCACACTGCCAGCTTGTGCCACCGCCAACGAGATCATTCACCTTAAATCTCATACGGGCGCATCCATCCACTGCAGCCTGTTAAGGCCTCGAAATCGACATCATGCCTTCGGATAACGCGCCTAATTCGGCTGGGTGTAACATCACGCAGCACGTGTCCCTCAAACATGGAATGAAGCCCTGTCTCGACCGCGCGACGGTGGAGGAAAACCTGCATGGCCCGCTCCCCGGGGGAGCAGTAGCTGTTCACCTCGGACGCCCGCTGAGCGACCTCAATGATGCAAGGTTGCCCTATTGACCGCAGCAGTGGGGCTAGGCGAAAGTCATCAGCATGAGCCCAATACAGAGCTTCGCCGCCCCAATGAGCTAGAAGAGGATGCACGGCCGAAGCGTGGCAGAGTATGGGCTTGCTAAGCACTATGTAGAGCCGCCCGGTCCTAGATGAGTTCTTGACCTGACTGTCGGACATCAAGGTCTCGACCTCGGCTGCGCCCAGTATTCTCATTGCCCTTACGGTTCTCAAACGCTCGAATATCAGCTCAGATGATAGGACGCGCAATCCTCCACTGATAATCCCACTGATCTCTACATCCAAAAGACGAGTGCAATGCCAGCCAACAATATCTATTTTAGCAGCGATTGAGTCCGCCTGAACCAGAATATTCTTTCTGAATTCGGCGTGCGGATTATCTGGTGGCGACAAGCGATAGCTGAAGTTCGTTTTAGCTAGTTTATCTATTCCGGATCGAAACCGTTCAAATTCTTTGAGGCGGTCAAGCCCTTCTTCAAATAGACTAAGGAGTTCTCTCGGCCAAGTTCGCTCGTCGTCAAGCAACATCGCGCCAAAAACATCCGGCATCAGCATACCAACGTACAGCAATGAGGATCGCGATTGCTCATGAGACGACTTCGATGCAAGTCTGCGACTTAAACTAGCTCGAATTGTGGATCATTGCTAATCGTTCAAGCCAGAGCCGCCCGCCGCAGCATCTGCATGGCGATCCCCAGCACGGCGTTCTCGTTCCCCTCCGCAAGCGTATGCAGCGCCCGCATGGTCGCCAGCCGGAAGTCGTCACGCATACCGGGCGCCAGTCGTTCGCGCCGCTGAAACGCATCCATGATGCCGCCAGCCACATCGGTGCGGGCGATAACGGCGGGTCCGGTAGGCGTGGCCACAACCTGGGTGAGATCACGGAACGGCCCGCTCCGCATCATCTGCAAAATGTAGAGCTGTCCCTCATCGTTGAGCCGCATCGCCGCCACGAAGTCGAGGAAGGCGAACCACGGTACATCGTATCGCGCCGTGGGTGAGGGGAAGAACCGGATCGGGTGTCCGTTCACCGTCTCCGTGCTGATCGGCTCGACCATCACACCAGCCCCGAGTTCGCCTGCACCGCAAACCGGTCCGACAAAGCCCCGCGCAGGTCGTTCGCCACACCTTTGGCATCGGTCGCTTGGCTGTTCACCGTGATAGGCCCGTGGAAGTTTACCTCAGTCGAGTTGTCGTTGGACACGCTGCCCCCGGCCTGGCTGCCATAGCGCGCATCGGCGGACGGCGGCCCGGCTGGAGGCGGCGGCGGTGTTGCGCCAGACTGCTTGCCGTGCAGCCAGTCCCAGAGCCAGGACGACGTAGGCGAGCCCGTGTCGGTGTTCGGCGGCGGTGTCTCGGCGTTCGAACGGTAGGCGTTGAGCCGGGCATCTGCGTTGGCACCACGGTTCTTGTCTTCAACGGCGTAGTTACCCGGGCTCTCATACTGGTGGTCGATCACGGCCGCCGCATCCCGAGCCGACTTGGCCTGCCGCAGCGCGTCGCCGGCTGCTTTGTATTTGCCTTGGGTCAGCTCCCATTGGATCGCGGCGAGCTGCTCCTGATTGGACATGGAGAGCAGCGCCTTGCCGAAGTGCTGCTCGATGTCGCGCTGCCGCTCCGCGCTCCACTGCGCAAGCCCCTGGTGCGCTGTGCCTGCCCCAGCCTGCGGGTTGAAGCCGCTTTCCTGCTGGAGGTTGCCGACGATGCCGGCCGCCTGCTCTGGGGTCCAGCCTTTGCTGACGAAGTAGTCGATGGCTTGCGTGGACAGCTTGTCCTGTTCAGCCGTCGTCGGGCCTGCTTTTCCGCCAGCCGACGCGGCGGCGCCCTGCTGCTGATAGCTGCGGCCGAGGCCGAATTGAGAAAAGAAGTTGTCGATGGCGGCCGCGCCAGGGATGTTCTGGTCGATCCATGAGCCGGCATTGTCGCCAGGGTCGAGGGCGCGCAAGGCCTGATCAATCCCGACGCCTAGCGCCAGCCCCAGCTTGCCGACGTTCGCCAGGGCACCAGCGAACTTGGAGCCGAGCCACAGCGCGAGCAACGCTTCGCTAGCGTCCTTCCAGCCCCCAACGGCGTGAGCCGCAGCGTCGGCGCCGTCGCCAAATGACTTCAGGCCGACGCTGATCGCCTGCCAGTCAACCGATTTCAGCGACGTGACCAAGTCTTTAATTTGGTCCGTGATGTTGTCCGCAAGCCACTGCCGATTGGTCTTCAACCAATCGACCATGCCGGTTAGCGCCGCATCAATGGAGGGCGAGAGGTCGTTTAGCGTAGTGCGCGCGAGCGAGGTAACGGCCTGCTGCAAGTCCAACAGGTCGTTGATGAGTTTCTGCGCGTTCTTGGCGTCGCCGTCGTTGGGAACGCCGAGTTGCCGAGCTGCCTCAAGGGCCTTTTGGACTGCGGCCGGGCCTTGGTGCAGGAAATCGACGGTGCCGGCGTCCATCCCCATCATCTTGCCAATGGCCAGGGATTCGGGAAGCGACCTCTCGCTGAACTTCTTGGACAAGTCGAGGAACAGATCGGCCATCGGGCGGAGTTTGAGGTTTGCGTCCGTGACATTGATCTGGAGCTGCTTGAAGAATGGCAGCACGCCCGCGTTGCCCGTGAGCGGAAACGCGTTGAGCTGGTCGGACAGCCCAGAGAAGGCAGCATCGATACCCGCTGCGGTGGCGCCGCTCCGTTTCCCGGCTTCTTCCCACGCGGCCAGGGCGTCCGTCGTCATATTCAGGTTGTGCGCCAGCCGACCAGTCGCTGCATCGCCAGATGTAATATCTCTCACGAAGTCGGCCACACCCCGGCCAGCGGTGAAAACCGCGAACAGGCCCAGGACCTCGGTGGCCAGCTTGCGATAGGCTTCAGTGCGGTTGTTTGTGGCTGCTTCCTGCTGCTTGGCGGCTTTCACCTCCTCGTCAGTCATCTTCTTAAGTTCGGCTCGTGCCGTCTCAGTGCCCTTCACGTAGCCGGAAGGGTCAAGGCCAAGCGTGACGATCAAGCTGTCAATGATGTTCATTGTGGCGCCTGCCGAGCAACCGCCAGATTCCGATGCTTCACCATCACCCGCTCAGCCGCCTGCGCGAACGTCGCGCCGCCGGGCAAATCGAGTGAAGACGCCGTGATCTCCGTCACCCGATGCGGGCTGCTCTTGACTGCCTGCGCGATCTGGACGGAGCAGAAGCCGTTGGCCTCGATCGCCTTGGTGAACCGGAGGCGATCGGCATCGGTGCTCGTGTCGCCGTTACTAGGCATCATGCATCCTCCCAGGCGGCGTTGATTTCCTCGAACCGGCGCGTCATCACGGCTGCGCATTCTGCATAGGAGGCTTCGCGCTCAAAACCCATCAGCGCGGCAATCTTGACCGGGACACGGAGGTCGAGGTGCTCAACTGGCCGTGCAAACATCGGGTCAAAAGTGCCATTCAGGACCGCCTTGCAGAACCATTCTTGGTCGCGTCTGTCTTCCATCACCTCACCCCCGGCAATGGAGCTTCCGCGTCCAGCACGAGCCGGGCCAGGGCCTCGCGCCACGGCGCGCATGATGGCGCCTGCTTGATGTCGAGATGTTCGAGCTGCCGCCCCTGCGCAGCGTACCGGACCTGTTCGTCAACCGGCTCGCACCGCTGGTTTCCCTCCGCCACGGTCGGTATCGCGCCGTTCGCCACCATCCACCGAAGCAAAGCGGATTGCGCAGCCAAGTCGGCACGCAGCCGCAGCACGTTTGCAGCGATGTCGACCGCCGTCTGGGCCGCCTCGACCCGCAGCACCGCGCGGGCGGCCTCAAGGCTGCGCTGCAGGGCGAAATGCACTGAACCCGCCGCCCGCTCCGCCTGCGGCCGCAGCAGCTCGATCGCGTCCCTCGCTTCGTGTTCCGCCGCTTCGGCTTCCTCTCTTTGGGCGCGTATGTCTTTCACTGGGAAGACCGGCTCATCCTCCCATGGCTGGCCGGTAATCATGGCCACCGCATGAGCCGGGCCTTTCGCAATTGAGTGCTCGATTGCAGCGTCAGCATTATACTTCACGTCTCGGTGGTGGCGTCGCTTGGCCTCCAACTCCTCAACGGCTGCCTCCAGCTTGGCGGAATGCTCGATCGCGGTCTTATGGGCAGCGATGGCAATGGCGAGTTGTGCCCGCTCACCCGATGCGTAGCCGGTGACGTTCAGCAGCTTCGGCCGGCCGGACAAGAGGCCCGCCATCAGTAGCCTCGCAGCAGGCGGTTGCCGTTCGGGAACCGCTCCGCATAACCGGCGGCAGCTTTCGCATCCAGCGCCGCCCGGTGTTGCCGCGCATTGCGCCGCGCGCGCCGGTCCAGCGCGGCACTTGGGTTGCCGGACGCATCGGTCGGCCCATCGACCATGATGGCCAGATCGTCCAACTCTGGTGAGGGCGAAGACATCTGCCCCTGCATGAATTGGATGAGCCGGCTCAGAACTTCCTTAACGTCGTCGTCCATTTTGTTTGTTCCTTTCGCCATCAGTGCATCCATTGCGCGCAGCACCGGCGCCGCGTCGCCGACCATCGCGTCCGCCACCCGGCCCTCAGTCACGAGAGCGATGTGGTTGCCTCGCAGATTGACCATCCGCGCGACGAATGGCGTGCCGTCGAAGGCGCCTGGCCTCCGTTCCACATCATAGAAGTAGCCGCAACTCAGGTTCTTCTGGCGCCCGCTTTGAACGAGCCGGATTGCCTCGCCGTCCCATATGGAAAGGTCGCCGACAAGATACGGAGCTTGCCATCGAACGTTGTGCACCGATCCGACCGTCAGACCATGATCGTGGTCGGCTGCGGACTGCGGCCGATGCTCGAGCATAAGCGGCTTGCCCTCAAAGCTCTTGGCCGCCTTCGCCAACTCCGCCGGGCTGCGCAGCAGCGGGTAGAGCTTGCGGGCGTCCATGCCCAGCCCGGCGGCGCCGGGCACCTCACTCCCCAGGTAGCTGCTCACCTCCGCCTTGCTCAAGCGGCAGTCGGCTACGTGCAGGTGTCCGCTGCTTAGATCGACCCGGCGCTTGGATGCAGCACGGTCGAAGGCGTAGAGGGCATGGGGATCATACATGAGCAATGTTCCTGAAAGGGTCCCCGCCACCGGACCGCGAAAGGGCCGAAATGGGTCCGCGCGGGGTTTCGGCTTCTGTCTGACGGGGGAACCGACAAAGCCCCGACCCGGTGAATGCGAAACACCGAATGCTGTTCACCACGGAATGGCACCTGTCATCCGCAGCCGATCCCAACCCTTCGAGCCCGGCTTAGGACGCGCGAAAAGCTCAACGGCCTTCGGGTTGATGTTCAGGGGCGGCGTGGTCAGCATCACGTCAGTCAGCGCCCAAACCAGCGCGTCCAACCGGTCCGGTGACGAACCATTCCCATTCGGGTCCCACGAACAAAGCTGATCTTCCAGCCCCGGCAGGCTGCCCACGTGGTGAACCCGGCGCTGTTCGTAGAATGCAACAATCGGTTCAGCCCGGACCGCCTTGCCACGGCTGGCCGTCACCATCCGAACCGGCACGGCCGGGTCAACGCTGCGGATCGTCGCCATCACCATCTCGCCACCGAAATTGGCCTCCGCGACGATGCGGTCTGCCTTCAGCGAGCGGTACAATCCAACGGCTGCCCGCGCCCAACCATCGGGGGAGTATTTACCCGAGGCGTCTGCGATCACGTAACCATGGCCGTCCTGCCCGCGCCCAACCGCGACAATGCCGGTCTCGTCTGCCTTGCGGCTGCTGCTGCCCGCCGGGTCGATCGCCACCACTATCCGGCGCAAATCCGGCGGCAGCACCATCGTGCGGCACTCGTCCAGCATCGCCCGATTCCAAAGCGCGCCGTCCAAGTCGTCCAGCAACTCGCCCAGCAACTCCTGCCGGCCAAGCGTGGTGCCGCCGTACTTGCCCTCTAGAAACTTCAGCGTAGCCGGGTCCAGGTTTGCGGCATTGGCGTATGTCGCCGCCTTGGTCACGACCGTAGCCGGATCGGCCAGGACAGCCTTCAGCAGCGCGTTCCGCTTCGGCGTGGTTGACACCACCACTGCCGGCGCATCGCCCAGCGGACCAGGCACGCGAAGGGCGAGCTGGAGGTTGCTCCACACGTCGTCATGGTTGGAGCAGGCGCACAGCTCATCAACCCACGCCCAATCGAGGTTCAGCCCTCTGACTCTGTCCGGTTCTTCGCTGGAAAGGACGTGAGCGATGGCGCCGTTGGGGTAGACGAGGCGCCGCTGTGACGGCTCATGCACCGGCCGAAACGACGGGGGCGCCGCTGCCAGCAAGGCTGCCACCTGGTCACGGCGGCCGGTGTCTGACGTTGGCGACACCAGCCCAACAGAACGACGGCGGCCCTCGGCGATCTCCTCATGGGTGAGACCGGCCATAGACCACGATTTGCCCGCGCCACGGCCCGCCAGCATCACCCAGACCCGCCAGGGCAACCCGCCGACAGTGATCCGTGGCGGTAACTGCTCCGGCCTCGCCCAGACCCGATACGAGTATTCGAGGGCTTGCAACTCGGCTGGCGACAACTCGGCCAGCGCGGCGCGGCGTTCGACATCCGGCAGGCTGGCCAGCATGGAAGCGAGATTGCTCATGCTGCTGCAGCCTCCCGGTGCCGAGAGGTTAGGCGGCAGGCATCTCCCGCTTCACGCGCTGCACCGTGCCGCTGCCCACACCAAGCTCGGCTGCAATCTTCAGCATGCCGACACCAGCCGTCAGACGATCCTTGATTGCGCGTTCCACCTTGGGAGACACCGGCTTGCGGCCGAGCCGAACACCTTTTGCACGAGCACGCTCCAAGCCGGATTTGACCCGGGCCTGTATCATCGAGCGTTCGAACTCGGCAAACACGCCCAGCATCTGAAACATTGCCCGGCCTCCGGGGGTGGTGGTGTCGATGCCCTGTTGCAGCATGAACAAGTCCACTTTGGCGCCGTGAAGCTCCTGCATGCTGGCAATCAAGTCCGGAAGCGAACGGCCGAGCCGGTCCACCGCCCACACCATCGCCACATCGAACCGGCGCCGAACGGCGTCCCTCAGCATTAAATCGAGTTGCGGGCGGCCGTCGCGGGCCTTGGCCCCCGAGATGCCCTCGTCGGCATACACCGCCATCACCTGCCAACCGCGGGCCGCCGCAGCCGCCTCCAGCTCCCGGCGCTGGTTCTCCACCGTCTGCTCTCCGGTGGACACCCTGAGGTAGATCGCCGCCCGCGTTGCCTTTGCCATGGCCCTGCCCTGCATCAACTGATGACGCAAAAGGTAGCGCTACACTATGCCGTAAACAAGTGTTTTTTGCATAGGTTTGGCTGAGGGAGGAAAGTGGCGGGAAACCTGTCGTCCTGCGCGACAGGTTCAAGGGGGTTTTCTGCATAGCCATCAGTCACCCCCTACCGGGACGGCATCGCCCTCGATTGTGGCCACAGGAGGCGCCAGCCGCTCGAACCGCCGCATGAGGCGCTCGATCAGGCCGGCGGTCTCATCCTTCGCCGTGGCTGGCGCCGTCGCCACCACAGCAGCAGACAGACGCGGGAACATGAACGGCGCGGCCGAGCTGGCAGCCTGCACCCGGACTTGCACGTCCACGCTGGGGTCGTTGGCGATTTCCACGAGCACCGCCAATGGATCGCTCGCCGTCGTCAGCACCTCGCGAACCCGCGCGTTGGCCATCTCGCGAATAGGTTTCGGGCGCGGATTTGCCCCGTGCCAAGCACTGCCGGACTTGCGGCCAGCGCCCGCACGTTTGCCGCCTACAGGCAAGGTGAAATGGAAATCAACATGGAGTGATTATAAGAAAGGTTTGGAACAGTCCAAAGCAAATACTGCGCAGGCATTGCGCTGTCCGATTGCGTCCCGTCGCGTCCGATTGCTTCCCAGAGCGTATTTTGCGATTAGTTGATTGCTGATATTTTCTCAGGCCGCACTCTCATCGGTTGGGGAGCTACCCCCTATGACCCCTAAGCCCTGAAAAATGCCATAGGGGTCATAGGGGGTATCTAACCCATTGGAAATGCTCGCAAGCACTTCAGCCACCCCCCTATGCCTCAATTTTGAGAATAGCCTCTAACCCATTGTTTTAGCCTGTGAATATTCTCTTACCCCCCCTATGACCCCTATGCACTTTGAATGCTTACGCGCGAGAGGTAGAAGGATAGGCCTTATGACGTAGTGGCCTTGAGACAGAATGAAGCCCAATCGGCCATCATGGCGGCACGCTTGGCGAACAGGTCGCCGCGCCGGTATGCGGCCTCGGTGCGGTCCTTCAAGCTGTGTGCCAGCGCCATCTCGGCCACCTCGCGCGAGTAGCTTGTCTCTTCAGACGCCCAATCCCGGAACGTGCTGCGGAAGCCGTGCACGGTGAGGTCGCCGCGCTCCATCCGGCGCAGCAGTGCCGTAAGTGCCATGTTCGACAGGTGCTTGCCCTTGGCGCCGCCGGGAAACACGAACGACTCCGGCGCAGTCCTCAGAGGCGCCATCTCTGCCAGCACGGCCAGGGCCGGCCCGGATAGAGGGAAGCGGTGTTCGGTGCCGGCCTTCATCCGCTCCGCCGGCACGGTCCAGACGGCGGCTGCCGTGTCGATTTCCCGCCATCGTGCACCGATGGCCTCGCCGGTGCGGCAGGCTGTCAGGATGACGAAGCGCAAGGCCAGGGCAGCGGTGCCGGATTTAGTCTGCAGCTCGGCCATGAACGCAGCGGCCTCCGCCCAGGGCAAAGCGGCGAAGTGTTCCACCCGCGCCAGCTTGCGAGGGGGTGGTAACAGTTCGGAGAGGTGCCCCCGCCAGCGGGCGGGGTTATCGCCAACCCGCCATCCCTGCGCGGTCGCGTAGTCGAGTATGGATTGCACTCGCCCACGCACGCGGGAAGCAGTCTCCGGCTTGGTCCGCCAGATCGGCTCAAGCACCCGAAGAATTGCGGCGGTGTCAATCGTGCTGACCCGCTGATCTCCAATGCCCGGATGCGCGTAATTGGCCAGGCTCGCTCGCCACTGCTGCGCGTGCTTGGCGTTGCGCCACCCGGCCTCATGGGATGCGATGTAGCGGTCTGCCGCTTGGCGGAATGTATGTGCTCCCGCCTCGGATCGTGCTGCGGCACGAACTGCATTTCGATGATCAATGGGATCGACGCCATCTCGGACCAGCTTACGGGCGGCGGTGGCGGCATCTCTTGCCTCAGCCAACGGCATGTCGGCAGAAGCGCCTAGGCCCATCTCTCTGGCTTTGCCATGCAGCGTGTAGCGGAAAAGCCAGGACCGCCGCTCAGCGTCCCTCACCTGGAGCCACAATCCGCCGCCGTCCCCGTATCGCCCGGGGGTTTGCAGCCGCTTGACCCCTAGGGCGGTCAATTTCGGCATCCTCCCAACTCTCCAGCCCACGTTTCAGCCCACGTCCGTAACGCGGATTATACCGGACGGCAACGGACGGCGTGGGACGGTCAGCTTGTAAGGCGTTCAATTGGTTTGGGGATTTCCAAACGAAACCGGACGTGGCAGGACGAGAGTTGCTAGGACTTCCCCTCCTCCAGCGCCCGACCGTGGCACCCATCTCCCATGCTCTTCAACTCCCAGGCTTTCATCCTCGGCTTCGCTCCCTGCGTGCTCGGGCTCTACTATGCGGTGGCGGATCGGCGGGTCGCGCGGCAGGGGGTGTTGGTGGCGGCCTCGCTGCTGTTCTATGGCTGGTGGGACGTGCGGTTCCTGCCGCTGCTGGTTGGGCTCACCTTGGCGAACTGGCTGCTTGTGCGTGCCTATGCGGCGTGGCGGCGGGACGGCGTGCTGGTGCTGGGCGTAGGGGTGAACCTGGCGGTGCTCGGCGTGTGCAAATACGCGGACTTCGCCACCAACACGCTGGCAAACCTGCTCGGCACGCCGCCGCGGCACTGGGGCATCATCCTGCCGCTCGGCATCTCCTTCTTCACCTTCCAGAAAATCAGCTACCTCATGGACCTGCGGCGCGGCGACCGGCACGTGTATGGCCTGCTGGAGTTCGCGGCGTTCGTGACGTTCTTTCCGGCGCTGATCGCCGGCCCGCTGGTGCGGCACAACGAGATCATCCCGCAATTCGCCGCCTCGCCGCGGCGGCCGGAGATGTGGGAGAACCTGGTGCGCGGCGCGGCGCTGTTCCTCCTTGGCTTGGCCAAGAAGGTGGCCATCGCCGACACCGTGGCGCAGGTGTGCGACCCGGTGTTCGCCCAAGTCGCCGCCGGGCTGCAGCCGAGCCTGGCGCAGGCGTGGGCGGCGGCGGGCACCTACACGCTGCAGATCTACTTCGACTTTTCCGGCTATTCCGACATGGCCATCGGGCTCGGGCTGATGTTCGGCCTGCGCCTGCCGCTGAACTTTGCCGCACCCTATCGCGCCACCTCCATCCGCGAGTTCTGGCGCCGCTGGCACATCACGCTGTCCCGCTTCCTGCGCGACTACCTCTCCATTCCCATGGGCGGCAACCGCGTGGGCGAGGCGCGGCAGGCGGGGAACGTGGTCGCGACCATGGTGCTGGCTGGGCTGTGGCATGGCGCCGCCTGGACCTTCGTCGCCTGGGGCGGGCTGCATGGGCTGGGGCTGGCCGCCAATCACATCTGGCGCCGCGCAGGGCTGCGCATGCCGGCGGTGCTGGGCTGGGCCATGCTAATGCTGTTTGTGATCATGGGCTGGGTGCTGTTCCGCTCCCCAGACTTCACCGCCGCCGGCCGCATGCTGGCGGGAATGGCCGGGGCCAATGGGGTGGGGCACGTCCATGTCGACAATGCCGCCGTGGCCATGGCCGCCGTCGCGGTGGCCTTGCTGATGCCGACCAGCCAGGAGCTTGCCTTCCAGTGGCTGCGGCCGGTACCGTGGCTGGCGGTGCCGGCGGGACTGGCGCTGGTGGCATTGCTGCTGCTGGTGGGCGGCCGGCTGCCGAACGAGTTCATCTATTTCCAGTTCTAGCCCGCCCCCTCCCAGCGCTTGGCGGCGAACCCTGCTGTGGTTCCTTGGCACGGCCGCGGCCGGGTTCCTGGCGCTCACCGCCTTTGTCGCCGTGGTGGATCCGTGGGATAGCCTGCCGCTGTCGCCTCCCCTGCCCCGGGTGCCGATCACCAGCAACGCCCGCTTCAGCATGCCCGCGCTGGCGCGCTTGCCACGGTTTGACTCCGCCGTGGTGGGCTCGTCCTCATCGCGCCTGCTGCGGCCGCAACGGCTGAACGCATTGCTCGGCGGCCACTTCGTCAACCTGGCGATGAACGCCGCCACCGCCTGGGAGCAAACCCAGTTGCTTGCCGTGTTTGCCCGCTCCCACAAGCAGGCACGCACCGTGATTTGGGGGCTCGACACCGCCTGGTGCACGCTGGCGCCGCAGCGGCTGACCGGGCGGGAGTTCCCAGCCTGGATGTATGGCAGCTCGCGGTGGTCCGGCTACCTGCACATCGCCAACGTCTTCGCCTTGCAGGAGGCGGTTAAGCAGGCCGCAGTCATGCTCGGGCTGAAGCGGCCGCCCTACGGAGAGGACGGCTACACCAGTTTCGTGCCGCCGGACAACCAGTATGACCCGGCGCGGGTTGCCGCCGCCTTCGCCCGCTGGGGCGTTCCGCCGGATATCCCCAAACTCGACCAGCGGCACGACATTCCCACTCTGCCCATGCTCCGGGACGCGCTTGCAACCTTGCCCGCGCAAACGCGGAAAATCCTATTCTTCACCCCTGCCTACGTGAGCCAGCAGGGAGAAGCAGGCAGCGACTACGCTGCTATGCTGGCCAACTGTAAGGCCGAGGTGACCAAGTTCGCGCGCAGCCTGCCCGGCACGGAAGTGTTAGACTTCATGATTCCAAGCCCGATCACCACCAGCACGGCCGATTACTGGGATCCGGTGCACTATCGCATCCCGATTGCAGACCGGCTGATGGCCGACCTTGCAGCAGAGGGGCCGACGCCTGACGATCACCGGCTGGAGTGAATGATCATACCTGCGCCTGATGGTCGGCCATGGTGGCACCGCGCTGGCCCATCGGGCGTTCCGGGCCGGTCGTGGTGTCCTGCTCGGTTTGCAGCTCCAACTCGGAATTCAGCTCACCGCCGAGCAAGACGATGATGGCTGAGATCCAAATCCAGGTCATGAAGCCGATGGCAGCGCCGAGCGAGCCATAGGTCTTGTTGTAGCTGCCGAAATTGGCCACGTAATAGGAGAAGGCCAGGCTCGCCAGCAGCCAGGTGATGGACGAAAATGCGCTGCCCCAGCTCACCCATTGCCACTTCGCACGCTCCCGGCTTGGGCCATAGCGGTAGACAAAGGCAAGCAGCAGGGCCATCAGCACCATCAGGCCCGGCCAGCGCGCGGCGGCAACCACGTTTGCCGTCCAACTGCCGAAGCCAAGGAAGTTCAGCACGATTGGCACCACGATCACGGCGGCCATGGTCACCAGCACAAACACGATGCCGCCTAGCGTAAAGCACAGCGAGACCAGCGTCCGGCGCACGTAACCGCGCTTCTCCTTCTCGTGGTAAACCACGTTGAGTGCGTCGAACAGCGCCTTCATGCCCTGGTTGGCGGTCCAGAGTGAGGTGAGCACGCCAATCAGCACGCCGAGCCCAAGCGCCTGCCGCCCGTTGGCGGTCAGCGACTTCACTTCGTCCGTGATGAGGGCGAGGCCGCCGCTTGGAACCAGGCCGTTGAGCTGCTGCAACTGGTCGTTCACCGCCGTCGGGTCGGCAACCAGGCCAAACAGCGAAACCATGGTAGCCAGGGCGGGAAACAAGGCGAGCAAGCTGTAAAACGTGACGCCGGCCGCCTCCGTCATCAGGCGGTCGTCGTTGAAGCCCGCGGCGGTGCGCTTCAGCACACTCCACCAGCCCTGCTTCGGAATTTGCACCGGCGTGTCGGCACCGCGGCCGGCATCGTCCGCAGCGCTCGCCCGATTGGCCGGCGTCCGCGAGTTGCTCGGCGCACGGCGCGGCAATGCCGGCGAGTTGGTCCCGCTCCAGGCGGGCGTCCGGCCGTAGACGGTCGCCAGCAATCCGGCGGCGGCAAGGAGGACTAAGGTCACGCTGCTCGGGCCGGCGTCCTTGGCCATGTGTCGGTGGTCCCTAACAATTCCATGTCAACGCTATAGCCGTTTGCCCCCACTTGGTTGCATCTCGTGATGGCCAGCCGCAGCAAACAGGCAATGCGGCAGCGTGTTGCGACGCAGGCAGGCAACCGCTCCACCCCCTGCATGGCTGACCTTCACCGTGGAGCACTGCATGACGCGAGAGCTATTCCGCAATCGGCACCTCCTGGTTGCGGAGGACGAGTAGATCATTGCCGAAGGCCTGTGCTTTGACCTACTCAGTGCCGGCGCCACCATCGTGGCCTGCCGAGTCAACCGCCGATGCGCTGGCGCTGCTGCGAGAAGCCGTTTGAACCGAGCGCCCTGGCGGCCACCCTCGAAGTCGCCCTCAAGCAATGGACACCCAAGAAGACAGCCGCTCAGTGGCGAGCCGGCCCCTCGGACAAGCCGGCCAGCCGAAGCCCCTGGGCATAGTGCTCGGTTTCGGCCGTCTGCTCATACCGGCTGCGGCTGACGGCTTCGGCGACGCTGAAGCCGGGTTCGATAGCGAGCAGGCGGTTGCGCACTGATGCCGCCTCCTCGCGCAAACCGGCATGGCCCAGCGCGGCCAGGTAGTGCTTCAGCCCGGCGGTGAAGAACGGGTTCAGCTCGGAGGCACGCCGCCCGATCAGCACCGCCGCCCCATAGTCGCGCTTGCACAGCTCCAAGATCACCATGCCGCTGTCGAAAAAGAACGCGTTGGGGTCCATCGGGGACAGCCGCTTGTAGCGGGAGAACCGGCGGGACGCCTCGTCGAGGTCCCCCAGGTAGGTGTAGGTGACGGCCGAGAAGCCCCACGCCATGGCGAGGTTGGGATTCAGCGACAGCGCCCGGCCGTGCAGCTCCAGGGCTTCGCGGGGCTTGCGGTCCAGAAAGGCGCGGACGTGCCCGGCGATGGTCAGCCCGCGTGCGTCCTGCGGGTCCAGCGTGATGGCGCGTTCGGCATGGCGGCCAGCCTCGGCCATGGTCTGCTCGTCGTGCTCGGCCCAACCCTGGCCCAGGCAGAACATCGCCCAATAAGCGCGCCAAGCATGGGCGGCGGCATATTCGGGCTCAAGCTCGAGCGCGCGGGCCAGCAGGTCCCCCGCCTCGCGGAACTCGTCCCGCCGCAACCGCACGATGAGCGGCAGGGCGCGCAGCACCAGGTCGTAGGCGGTGCTGTCGGTCGGCGGCCGGTGCGCGGCGCGGCGGCCTTCGATGAGCAGGATTTCCGGGTCGATCTGCGCCACCACCTCGGCGGCGATCTCATCCTGCAGGCTGAGCAGGTCGTTCATCTGGCGGTCGAACCGCCGCGCCCAGGCAATGCGGTTGCCATCCCGCAGGTCGAGCAGGCGCATGGTAACGCGCAAGCGGCGGGCGACGCGCTGCACGCTGCCATCGAGCAGGAAATCCAGCCCGAAGGTTCGGCGCAGCGCAGCTTCGTCCCGGCTGCCGAACTGGGCGAGTGAGGAGGAGGACACAAGGAACATCCAGCGGAACCGCGCCAGCGCCGCCGTCACTTCCTCAGCCAGGCCGAGCGATAGGTGGCTCTCCTCTTCCCCCGTGCCGAGCAATTGCAGGGGCAGCACGCCCACTTTGGCGCCGCCGCGGGCGCCGTTGGTGCGCGGCTCGGGCCGCAGCGGCTCCGTCTGCTTGGCCGCCACAACGACCGGGTTTTCGCCAGCCCGGATTTCCGCGGCCAGGCGCTGCGTCTCCGGCGACGGGGTAGCGTCCAACAGGTCAGCCATGGCGGAGCGGCAGCGCTCGTAGGCCTGGATGGCCATGCCCCGTTCGCCTCGGGCGGCATGCGCCCGCATCAGGGCCCGCCACGCCCCTTCATGCGCGCGGTCGATATCCAGCAACTGCTTGGCGACGGGAATGACGGTCTCGGGCGACCCCTGCTCGTTCAGCAGCGCCTCGGCGATGTTGCGCGCTTTGTCGCGCAGCCGCTCCCGTTCGGTGGCGAGCCACTGGTCGAGCGCCGGGTCGATGCCGTCGAACTCGTCAAGCAGCTCGCCGTCCAGCAGCGACAGCGACGACGGGTCGGACGGGGTGGCGCGCAGCACCTCGTCCACGTCCACCCAGACCAGTTCGGTCCGCAGCGAAAGGTGGTCCCGGGTGACGCGGATGATTTCTGCGCCGGTGGGCTGCAGCGCTTCCAGCAGGCGGTGGATTTCCTGCCGCAACGATGCCCGCGCCTGCTCCTCGTGCCGCTGCGACCACAGCAGCTCGGCCAGCCGGGAGCGGATCACCGGCCGCGACCCCGACAAGGCCAGGATGGCCAGCAACGCGCGGGTCTTCCGACCCAGCGGCAACACGCTTTCGCTGTTGATCGTCCAGGCTTCCATCTGGCCGATCAGGCGCAGCCGCATCGCAATTGCGCTGGATAGACTTACCTCGGGGGCGTCGACCTCGGTTTGCGCACTCATGCTCGGTTCATTCTGGTCAGCCGTTTCGCGCGTTGAGACTATAATGGTATGTCAACCGTTATAGGCAAGCCTCCGCGAAAATGCTCCCAATTTCACAGTTCCATACGCTACCGTGACGTTCAAGCCATATTTCAGCTTGTATCGGTGCTCCGGCGGCAATGTGAACAAGCGGCTCCAGCCAACGGCTTTCGTCATGTCCGCCCGCCATGGAGGCGCGGCTGCGCAGGCCAGAGCGTGCAATTGCAATCACTTCGCGGCCAAGCTCACGCAAACTGCCCCCTTGCCAAGGTGTTGCCATCGCCAGCCGCGGAACCAGGGGCCGCAACGCCAGAAACTCCTCCACGTCATAGCGGCGCACCAGCGCATCGGCCGCCGCCAGGGCCGACTCGTCATACAGCAGACCGACCCAGAACGCGGACAACGCCACCATCATCTCCTGGCTGCCCGCATCGGCGCCACGCATCTCGAGGAATCGCTTCAGCCGCACGTCGGTGAACGCGGTGGTGACGTGGTCGGCAAAGTCGCCAACAGTTGCCTCCTGCCCGGCAACCTCGGGCAGCCGGCCAGCCATGAAGTCGCGGAACGAGCGGCCGGCCAGGTCGATGTAGCGGCCGTCGCGCTGGATGAAATACATCGGCATTTCCAGCAGCCAGTCGACAAATCGCTCGAAGCCGAAATCCTCGGCAAACATCATCCGCGGCATGCCGGTGCGCGCCGCGTCCACATCGGTCCAAACATGGGCCCGGTTGCTCATCAGCCCGTTGGGCTGGCCTTCCTTGAACGGGGAGTTGGCGAACAGGGCGGTGGCGAGCGGCTGCAGCGCCAGCGCCACGCGCAGCTTGCGCCGCATGTCCGCCTCATCCTCATAATCAAGGTTCACCTGCACGGTGGAGGTTCGCAGCATCATGTCCAGGCCCATGCTGCCCGTCTGCGCCATGTAGCGCCGCATGATGGCGTAGCGGCTTTTCGGCATCCATTCCGCTTGCGCACGGGTGATTGTCGGGTGGTAGCCGAGGCCCAGGAAACCGATGCCGAGCGGCCCGGCAATGCCGTCCAGCGCGGCAAAGTGCTCCGCCATTTCCGCCTGGGTTTGGTGCAGGGTTTGCAGCGGCGCGCCGGACAGCTCAAATTGGCCGCCGGGTTCCAGCGAGAGCGACGCCCCTTTGCGCGGCCCCAGCCCCTTCAGCCCGATGATGAGCCCGTTGTCGAGGATCGGCTCCCATTCCGGGCCCGCAAACGCCTCCAGGATGGCACGGATGCCGCGCGGCTCGTATGGCGGCGGCAGCAGGTCGGCCCGGCGGAAGCCAAACTTCTCGTGCTCGGTGCCGATGCGCCAATCCCGGCGCGGCTTGCCGCCCGCAGCCAGGTAGTCCACGAGTTGTTGCACCGAAACGATCGGCGTGTCATCGGCGTCGGACGGGTTCGACATGCGGCGGCAGCGCCTTCGGGTTATCTGGTTCGAGCCATGGTATAGCCAGGCAGGCCCGTCAAGCCGCAGGCCGGCAGCTTGACCCGGCGGCGCGCCGGCGCGAGATGGCAGCCATGGGTGTGAGCCATACCGACATTGCCGCCAAGGGATGGGTCGCCCGCCTGCCCCCGCCGGTGCGGCCATATGCCTTGCTGCTGCGGCTGGACCGGCCGATCGGGGTGTGGCTGCTGTTTCTTCCCGGCGCTTGGGGCATCCTGCTGTCGGGGGCGCGCCCGCTGCGCACGGCCTGGCTGCTGCTGCTGTTTGCCGCGGGAAGCGTGGTCATGCGGGGCGCTGGGTGCATCGTCAATGACATGTGGGACCGCGATCTCGACCGCAAGGTGGCGCGCACCGCGGGGCGGCCGCTGGCCTCGGGCGCGCTTGGCCTGCGCCAGGCCGCCCTGCTCCTCGGATGCAGCCTCGCCATTGGCCTGCTGGTGCTGCTGCAATTGCCGCCGCTGTGCTGGGGCCTGGGGATCGGCTCGCTGGTGCTGGTCGGGCTGTATCCGCCGGCCAAGCGCGTGACCTGGTGGCCGCAGTTGGTGATGGGCTTCACCTTCGGCTTCGGCGCGCCGATGGGGTATGCCGCCGGCGCCGGGCAGCTCACCGCCGCCGGCTTGATGCTCTACGCGGCCGCCATCCTGTGGGACCTCGGCTTCGACACCGTCTATGCCCACCAAGACCGCGAGGATGACGCCTTGGCCGGCATCCGTTCCACCGCCCGGCTGTGGGGCAGCCGCACCCGCCCGCTGCTGCTCGCCTGCTACGCCGCCGCCGTGGCCGCCCTGGCGGCAGCCGGCGCGTTGGCACAGTTGCAGCCGCTGTTCTTTGTCGCCATGACGCTGCCGGCCGGCTTGCTGGGCTGGCAGGTCTGGCGGCTCGACATCCATGACCCGGCCGGCTGCCTGCGCCTGTTCCGGCTCAACCGCGAGGTGGGGCTGGCGGTCGCGGCGGCCATCTTGCTCGGGCGGCTATGACCCCGGCCGCCTTTGTCGCCGCCAACACGGCGCTGAGCCATGCCCCGCTGGTGCCGGAGGTGGCGCTTTACCTGGCGACCGCCATCACGCCGATCTGGCAGGCGAGCGAAGGCTTCCTGGAGCAAAGCAATATCGAGCCGCCGTTCTGGGCCTTCGCTTGGCCGGGGAGCCAGGCGCTGGCTCGCTACGTGCTGGACCATCCGCAGCAGGTCAGCGGCCGCCGGGTGCTGGACTTCGCCGCCGGCGGCGGGTTGGCCGCGATCGCCTGCGCCATGGCGGGCGCCCCCAGCGTCGAGGCGGCCGAGATCGACCGGATGGCGGGCGCGGCCATCCGGCTCAACGCGGCGGCCAATGGCGTGGCGATCGAGGCGGTGATTGCCGACCTGGTTGGCGCCCCGTCCCGGTGGGACCTCATCCTGTGCGGCGATGTCTGCTACGAGGCGCCAATGACCAGGCACATTCTGCCCTGGTTGCACCGGTTGGCGGAGACGGCCGAGGTGTGGATTGCAGATCCCGGCCGGGCCTACATGCCGCCCGGCTTGCCCGCTTTGGCTTGCTACGACATTCCCACCACGCGCGAGCTCGAGGACACCACCATGCGCCGAACCACCCTGCACCGGCTGCTGCCGGCGTGACGCGACCCGGGGTCTGGCTGCTCGCGGGCCTGTTGGCCGGATGCAGCCAAGCCGCGCCGCCCGCGCAAGCAGCCACGCCGCCGCACTGGCTGGCGGTGCTGGTCGCCGGTGACGACTCCTTGCCTGTGTTCGACAATGCCGTAGGCCAGATGGCGCGGGTGCTGCAGGCCGGTGGCGCCGGGTCTGCCGAAATCCATCGCTTCAGCGCGGCCCGGCGGGCGGGGACGCAGCTCTCAATCCGCTCGCGCGTGCTGGCGCAAATCGCGGCGCTGCACCCGGCGGATGGGCAAGCCTGTTTCGTGTTCCTCACCTCGCATGGCGCCCACGGGCCCGGCCTCTATCTGGCGCCACGCACCGAATTCATCGACCCGGCGGCGCTCGACCGCGCCTTGGCGAGCGGGTGCGGCGAGGCGCCGACCGTGGCGATCGTGTCGGCCTGCTACACCGGCAACTTCGCCCGGCCGCCGATGATGCGGCCGAACCGGATTATTCTGACGGCGGCGCGGGCCGACCGGCCTTCCTTCGGGTGCGGCGCCGGGCAGGAGCTTACCTATTATGACCGCTGCTTGCTGCAGAGCCTGGCCGCACGGCCGGATGGTTGGCAGGGCGTGGTTGGCAAGGTGCGCGCCTGCGTGACCCGGCTGGAAACGGAAGGCGACGAGCCGGCTTCCGACCCGCAAAGCTTCATCGGCCGCACTGTGGCGAACCTGCCAGTACCGGAAGCGCCATGATCGCGGCGCTGCCCATTGTGCGGCGCTTAATAGCCGCTTAACCCGCCGCCGTTAGGATGGTGCTGGGCTCGGCTAGTCGGGCCTCGGCTTCCCATCAATGGGTTGCCGCCAACGCGAAAGGCGGACTCTTCGGGTGTGGTCTGGTTATGTTCGCGGCGGTTTGGCGTGCCTCGTGCTGTTGGCTCCGCTGCTGCTGGGCGGCCAGCGGGCGGGCGCTGTGCCTTCATATGCGATGCAAACGGGGCAGCCCTGCGCTGCCTGCCATGTCGGGGCATTTGGGCCACAGCTCAAGCAATATGGGCGGGATTTTAAGCTCAACGGCTATGTCGCCACTGACGGCAAGGATCATGGCCTGCCGATTGCGGCGACCGTCCAGACGTCTTTCACCCATACCGACGCGCCGCAACCCGGGGGCGCCGCTCCGCACTTCGCAGCCAACGACAATGCCGCGCTCGATCAGGCATCGATCTACTATGCGGGCCGGCTCACGCCTTGGCTCGGCGCCTTTGCGCAGGTCACCTATGATGGTGTCGAGCGGGATTTCTCCATCGACAATGTCGACCTGCGCCATGCACAGGAAGGTGAATTGCTGGGTGCAGACCTGGTGTATGGCTTTACGGCCAACAACTCGCCCACCGTGACCGACCTGTGGAATTCGACGCCCGTTTGGGGCTTTCCCTACAATCGTTCGGCTCTGGCGCCAACGCCCTTGGCGGCCACGTTGGTGGATGGTGCGTTAGCCCAGCGTGTATTTGGCGGCGGCGCCTACGTGATGGTGGACGACCTGATCTACCTTGAGGCGGACCTATATCGCGGTCTCGGTTATGACGTGCTGAACGCGACCGGCGTTACCCCCGTTTCGGGCACGGACGAGACGCGTGGCAGTATCCCCTACTGGCGCGTCGCGCTCCAGCAAGACTTCGGGCGGCACTACATCGAACTGGGCACCTACGGGCTGACAGCGGGCGTGCTGCCCGGCGACGTGAACATCCCTGGTCGGTCGGATCGCTTCACCGACACGGCGGTAGACGCCACCTATCAGTTCGTCCTCAACCCGAAGAGCGTGGTGAGCGACATGGTTTCAGCCCACGCAACGGCGATCCACGAGACCGGGTCGCTTGGCACGAGCGAGCTCATTTCGGGTGCGCTCAAGGCTCACACGCTGGACACCTTCCGCGCGGACGTGTCGTACAGCATTGCCGCGACGGTCACGTCCACGGCGCAGTATTTCTGGACCGGGGGGACCGGCGACAATGCTTATTTCGCCACCCCAACCGGCAGCCCCAACAGCAGCGGCATGATCTTCGAGGTTGCCTACGTGCCTTGGGGAAAGCCCGACTCCCCGATCGGTTGGGGCAACCTTCGCGTGGCGCTGCAATACGTCGATTACTTCCGTCTTGACGGGAATAGCGCGAAGGCGTCCGACAGCAACGCACTCTATGCCAGTTTATGGTTCGCAACGCGATTTTAGCGTGGTTCCATCGCCGGTGGAATCACAGGAGCCTGTACTTCACCGCCGCCCTGATGGCGGTTGGGCTGGGCGCCCTCGGCGTGCGGGCAGGCGCAATTAGCATCAGCCAGGCCGGTCAGGTTTTCAGCATGAAAGGTTTGACATTGGCGGCCGGAGACACTGCGGTGTTCCTCAACGATGACGATGTGCGGCACAATATTCGCGTGATCGACAGCGACGACAACATGACCGATATCGGCGTTCAAGAACCCGGGCAGCACCTGACTTATCGGTTCGACAAGGTAGGTAAATTCCGAGTGCGCTGCGGGATCCATCCAAGCATGAAGCTGACGGTCACCGTCAAATGAGGCAGTTCGCGGCTTGTACCGCCACTCCGCCGCCCGCGAGGCGGAAACTGCGTCGGCGCGCCGTTGTCGCCCGACTGTTACGCTTAAGCTGTGCCTCCGACCAGATAGGGTGCTTCCTAACTGTAGCATGGATTAGAACTCAATGCTGACAATCCGGACCTACATCCTGTTGGGTTGTGTGCTGATGACAACCGTGACAGCCGCTCTCGGGCTGTTCACGCTGCATGGCGAGCAACGCATCGCGCAGCTCGCTCGGAACACCTACGATCAGGCACTGACGTCGATGAGCTTCGTGCGGGAAGCAGCGGCCAAATTCGAGAGCCTGCGCAGCCGCTATGCCCTGGCGATGTCCGGCGGCGGGACACAAGCCGGCACGCCCGAGCATTTCGACGCGGTTACGGCCTCCACAGCGTTCGACGACATTGTCGACGAACTCGACAGCGTCACGGAGCGCGCGGCGCCCGGGCCGGCGCGGGAGGCCACTTTCGCCCTGCGCCAAAGGTTCACCGCGATGAGCAAGCAAGCTGGCGATGTCGCCGGTACTGTCTCACGCCTGAGCGATGCGGCGGTCGCGTTCCACTCCGTCATCGAGCAGTATTCGCAGGAAAGCTTCGATTTCCGCCTCCATGAGGAGAAGCTTATCACGGTTGCTATCCGATCGACTTGGCTGGCGCTGGCCGCAGCGCTCGTTATGGCAATCGGCATCACAGTCGGGCTGAGCCACTCCATCGTTCCGGGCCTGCGCCGGGCGATCCAGGCGGCATCGGCGATCGCCGACGGTCATTTGGATGAAGCCATTCCCAACGGCCGCAGCGGGCGCAACGAAACCTCGATCCTGCTACGGGCGCTTGTCCGCATGCAGACCGCGACCAAGCAGCAATTGGTGCGCATTCGGGCGCTCCACTCCGAGGCCGAAGCGACCCAGAGCGCCGTCGTCACCGGCCTCGCGGAAGGACTGCGACGTCTGGCGATCGGAGATCTGACGTTCCGGCTGGAGCATAGCTTTGCGGCCGAATACGAACAGATTAAGACCGACTTCAACGACGCGGCCAACCAACTGCAGCAAATGATTCGCGGCATCGCCAGCAATGCTGCCGCCATCAACGCCGGCACCAACCAGATCGCCCATGCCGCCGATGACCTGAGCCGGCGTTCGGAGCAGCAGGCCAAGCGCCTGCAACAGACCACGCTGGCCATGGATGGCATCGCGGCGCGGGTGCGGGAGACGGCCAGCGGCGCTCAGCATGCCAGCCAGATCGTGTCGCAAACCAAGGCAGACGCCGAGCAGTCTGAAGCCGTGGTCGGCCGTGCTGCCTTGGCCATGACGACGATTGAGCAATCCTCGCAGCAAATCACCCAGATCATCGGCGTAATCAACGACCTCGCAGCCCAGACCCGTTTATTGGCTTTGAACGCGGGGATTGAAGCTTCCCGGGCGGGAGATGCGGGGCGTAGCTTTGCTGTCGTCGCCAGCGAAGTGCGCGCGCTGGCCCAGCGTTCGGCCCAGGCCGCCAAGCAGATCAAATCGCTCATCTCCGCGTCGAACGACCGGGTCGGCGAGGGTGTCACCATGGTGGCCGAGGCCGCGGCGGCGTTACGGCGGATCATGGCGCAGGTGGGCCAAATCAACACCGTGGTGGGTGGCATCGCCGCGTCCAACCGGGACCAATCGGCTAGCTTGCAGGAGATCCACGCCTCCATCCTGATGATGGATCAGGTGACTCAGCAGAACACCGCTATGGTGGAGGCAAGCAATGCTGCCAGTCACGCCTTGGCTCGCGAGACAGGCGCTTTGCTTAGCTTGACCACCCGGTTTCGCGCCAACAATGGCAACGACGCCAGCCCCGCCGATCCAACTCAGGAAGTTGATGGCTCCGACTTGGAGCTGTTTGGCTAACGCTCGCGGCGCCACACCATCACCGGGTCGAGTGTGGCTATCTGATCCAGTCAGGGCAGTGCTGCGGGAACACAGCGACCCGGTGCCTTCCGAACCGCAGGCGCTCCGACCGCCATGACAGGTGCCTCGGCACCTGGGCGGCAAAGCGGGGATTGCAGGGGGTGACGCCGTTCCCAAACCGCGCGCGACCGAGGGGTGGCGCAGGCGTCCTGAGCCGGTGAACCCTGGATAGGTACAAAGAGATACTGGCCGACGCAAGCTCCAACCCGCCTTGACCGTGGTCCCGCCGCTCGCACCCAGCCGTGACGCTGCCCACCATGCCCGCGGTCGCCAGCTCCAGCACCCTGGCCGACGCCCTGCAAACCCGCATCACAAGGCTGCCCCTGGATAGGAGCAACCTCGTCCGCAAACCAAGAGCGTCGCCCCACGCGATCTGCCGCCACCCAGACAGGGCCGTGCCGGTCCGCCCCGCGTCGTCGGCCGCCACGGACCGCGTCGGAGGGAATGGCTGTCCGACCCAGCCGGTGCCCGGCGATAAACGCGAACCCTGTCCCGGAACCTTGCCGGAACGATTAAGGACGCGTGCCGATCCGCCGGAGCAGGCCGGCGGCATCCGCGTCGCTGCCGGGTGGACAGAACTATCGGAGAAGGTGGACGGGCCGGGGTGCTCACCCTGCCCTCACCCGCAAGACCAGCCCGCACCATCCCGATCGCACATCCTGCGACTGGCGCGACTGGCGTCTGGGAGAGTGGCTCTGGAACACACAGGGCGGTGCCGGAGGGTGCCGCTCTCCCCGCCCCTTGCTTGCGCCAGCGATGCTAACGCGAATGCGGCGAGACGCCCCTCGACGGCTCCAGCGCAAGCCATCCCTGATTTTGTTGGATGGCAGCGTCCAGCAGCGGCTTGTTCCCAGTACGCCGGGTCAATGTCCCAACGCCGAAGCATGGCTTTGCATCTCTGGACCTTTGAAGCCGCTTCGCTAGAGCGCAACGGCGATCAGGCGGTCCCGCAGGTGCGGAACGGCGAAATCGACAAAGGCGCGCAGCTTGACCGGCAAACGTTTTTGCTTGTCGTAGACCAGATGCACCGGACGGGGAGTGGGTTCGTAAGCCTCGAGCAGCAGCCGCAACAAGTCGTCTTGCACATAGCTGGCGACCTGGTAGGACACGGTCCTGACCACCCCCGCGCCTGCCACGCCCGCATCGATCGCCGCGTCGATGGTGTTGACGCTGAGGCGCGACCTGAGCGGTATCGCGATTTCGTTTCCGTCTGACCAGTAATGCCAGGTGGTGGAAGCCGACACACTCTCGAACGAGATGATGTCGTGATCGGCAAGGTCCTGCGGCACGGCCGGCGCCCCGCGCGACGCGATATACGTCGGACTCGCGCACGTCACCCGGCGAACGGCGCCAAGCCGTGTCGCGATCAGGCTGCTGCCGGGCAGATTGCCGATCCTCAGCGCGACATCGACCTGATCGTCGATGAAGTGGGTCACTCGGTCGGTCAGGCTGAGCTCGACGGACACCTCCCGGAACGCTCGCAGAAAAGCAACGACGACGGGCAGGACGTGCAGCCGGCCGAACATCGTTGGGGCAGTGACGACCAGGTCGCCCTTGGGCGCGGCGTACTCGCCGGCCGCGGAGCGTTCGGCCTCGGTCATTTGCTCCAAGATCGTTCTGGCCGACGTGACAAAGGTCCGGCCGGCGGGCGTCAGCTCCAGGCCTTTGGACGAGCGGATCAGCAAATCCGCGTTCAAGTAAGTTTCGAGTTCGGACACCTTGCGGCTCACCGTGGCAAGTGGCTGGCCAAGTTTGCGGCTGGCTTTGGAGAGGCTGCCGCACTCCACCGCCGTGAGCATCACCTGCATCGCGTCCAGACGATCCATGGGGCCTACCAAACTGTGAAACGACCGAATCGTAGCCTACGGGACCCTGAACTTTCCACAAAATGGGAGGCCGCTTCCCGAACTCGACTGCTACCTGGCCAGCCTGAAAGGGCCGACATCCACTTGGTCAAACAAAGCGGCCCTGAGTCGCGAATGTCAGGGGATCGAATGATGACCGTCCGCTTCAAAACCGTCGACGTCGGTGGCCTGAAAGTGTTCTACCGTTCCGCCGGCGACCTGGGCGCGCCAATCGTGCTGCTGCTGCACGGTTTTCCCAGCGCCAGCCACATGTTCCGCGACCTGATCCCGGAGCTGGCAGGCAAGTATCACGTTGTCGCCCCGGACCTGCCCGGCTTCGGCATGACCGAGCAGCGCGCCCGCAACGCCTTTGCCTACACCTTCGACAACATCACCGAGGTGATCAGCCGGTTTACCGAAGTGCTCGGCCTGAAGCGGTTTGCCATCTACGTCTTCGACTACGGTGCCCCGGTCGGCTTCCGCCTGGCGCTGGCCAATCCTGACCGCATCAGTGCGATCATCTCCCAAAACGGCAACACCTACCTGGAAGGCGTGTCCGAGGCCTTTGCCCCTGTCCAGGCCTACTGGAACGAGCCGACCCAGGCCAACCGCGACGCCTTGCGCGGCTTCCTGGCCCCGCAGACCACCCTGTTCCAGTACACCCACGGCGTGAGCGACCCGGCGCTGGTGTCGCCCGACGGCCGCAACCTCGACGACTTCTACCTGGCGCGCCCGGGCAACGACGAGATCCAACTGGACCTGCTCGGCGACTACAAGACCAACGTGACCCTTTACGGCGACATCCAGGCCTACCTGCGCGACAAGCGCCCGCCAGTGCTGGCTATTTGGGGCAAGAACGATCCCTTCTTCGTTCCACAAGGCGCCGAAGCCTTCAGGCGCGACGTCCCGGACGCCGAGGTCCGCCTCGTCGATACTGGCCATTTCGCCCTGGAGACCCACGCACGCGAGATCGGCGCGGCCATGCGCGATTTCCTCGCCAAGCACCTGCGCTGACCCCCGACTGCACCTGCTCCTCGAGGCCGCCGACCGCAGGCCTCCCTTGACCGAGGCTGACCATGACCGCCACCCCGACAGACGTCATCCGCGACTTCTACGACAAGCTTGCCGCCGGCGACGCCCCCGGCGCCCTGGGCCTGATGGCCCCCGACATCCAATGGACCACCATGTGGCACTACAAGGTCGAAGGCCGCGGCCCCGGCGCTGTCGCCGACGGGCTGTTCAAGCCCTTGATGGCCGAGTGGACCAGCTTCTCGCTCGTGCCCACCGAGTTCATCGCCGAGGGCGAGAGCCTGGTGTCGCTCGGCGACTTCAAAGGCGTCCACGGCGCCACCGGCAAGACCTCCGAGGCTCGCTACGCCCATGTCTGGACCGTCAGCAACGGCAGGATCACCAGCTTCCGCCAGTATATCGACACGCTGGCCATCGCACAGGCTCGCGTCTAATGGACCGTGTGGCCATCGTAACCGGCGCGAGCCGCGGCATCGGACGCGCGATGGCCATCCGCCTGGCCCGCGACTTCGGCGCCGTGGCGCTGGTGGCGCGCACACAGGAAACACTGGCCGAAACGACCGACGCGGTCAGGGAGGCGGGAGCAGAACCGCCGGTATCCGTCCGCGACCTGCGCCAGCCCAGTGCTGCTGGAGCCGCCGTTGCCACGACGCGCGAAGCTTTCGGCAGGATCGACGCCGTCGCCTGCATTGCCGGCGCCGTGCCCCAGGCCGACATGTTCACGCTCACGGACGAACAATGGGACGACGGCCTTGCCCTCAAATTCCACTCCGCCCGCCGCCTCACGCTTGCCGCCTGGGATGCGGTTAAGTCGTCGCGCGGCTCCGTCGCAATGACGTCGGGCACATCGGCCTTTACGCCCAACGCGTCCCTCGCCGCTGTTGGAACGATCAATGCGGCCATCCTGGCGCTCGCCAAGGCCTTCGCCGATCGCGGGGTCAGGGACGGAGTGCAGGTCAACACAATCCTGCCCGGCTCGGTCATGACCGACCGCCGCAGGACGATGCTGCAGGGCTATGCCGACACGCATGGCCTCCCGCTCGACACGGCCATCGAGCGGTTCGCGGCCGAGGTCGGCATCGCCCGCTAAAGGCAGCCGGAGGACATCGCCAACGCGTTCGCCTTCCTGTTCGCCCCTGACAGCCACTGGGTCACGGGCGCGGGACGTGATCATACGCGGGCTGCATTTCTCCAAGGGCCTGCGCCTGGGCGACTGAGCCGCCTGAAGCCTGAACTGGCATTCGCCGGCATGTGGCTGCTGGCGATCAACGGCCTGTGCTACCTGATGTACGGCGTGCTGACGGGCCGGCTGCGCGAGCGTCTCCTGCCGATCCGCTTGCGCGACGTCATCCAAGGGAACCAACCGTACCACCGGCAAGCACGTCGAGGTCGACTACTCCCATATTTGGGAGGTGAGAAATGGCAGGATCGTGCGGCACCGTCAGTTTATCGACACGGGGAAGATCGAGCCGGCGCGTCATCCTGGCTGATGCCGCTTGCTTCGGATGCCACGTGTTGAGTCTTTGCCGCGAACAGGCCGCCGCTCACGAGTGACGGTCGTTCGTTAGGGTTCGCCGACCCGGGCCAGATCAGAGCGCCAGCCGCTCCTTCCAGCGGTCGCGAGCGAGTTCGAGAAACACGCGAACCTCCGACGCAAGCGGTCCGCCTGATGGCTACGAGACGATCCAGCAGTATTCCACCAGATGAGAGCCATGTTCTCAGATATGCCGAATTATCTTCAAATTCGGGAAAGACTACCTCGTGCGCAGCGGCGGCCACAGGGGCCGGCTGCGCAAGGAGAAGCAAACCATGTCCCGTCTCGCCATTCCCCTTCTCAATGTCGTTGCTGACACCGATATCGACTTCCCCGTCGTTCAAGCCCGCAACGCAGCCTGACCCGACCGGTCGGCGGTCCTTCCGCCGCCACGCCAAAATTGAACAGCTTGCCGTCACGCAGGTCCCGCTGGCAGGGCTGTGCTGGCGAGACCAAGGCTATGCCATGACCAAGGACATCGCAGGGTCTGCGAATAGGCCAGGCGCTTTGACCTTCTATTCCGCTCTTACGCTTGAATCGACGGCCTTCTCATCGAGATGAGGTTTGCCGAGCCATCACCCGCCCGGCGCGCCCTGGGTGTTGACGTACACAGCATAAAGCGAATGGCTGGCTGCCATGAAGAGGCGGTTCCGCTTGGCGCCCCCGAAGCACACATTCGCACATCGCTCCGGTAGGTCGATATGGCCGATCGCCTCGCCGCCTGGATTGAAAACCCGCACGCCATCCAAGTCCGGATCACCCATCCCCCAGCCGCACCAGAGGTTGCCGTCCACATCGCACCGCAGGCCATCCGGCGTGCCAGGCCCGGCGTCGATGAGGATGCGTCCGTTGGTGAGTCTGGTGCCATCCACCACGTCGAACACCCGGATCTTGCGGCTTGGCACGCCGCGGGACTCGACCACGTAGAGTTTTGACTCGTCGGGGGAGAAACACAGCCCATTCGGCCCCAGCACGGTATCCTCCACGATCACCGCTTTGCCCGTGGCCGGATCGAGACGAAAGACGTGGGCGGGGATTTCCTGTTCGGCTCGGTGGCCCTCGTAATCGGTGTGGATGCCGAAGGGTGGATCGGTGAACCAGATGCTGTCGTCGCTTTTCACCACGACATCGTTCGGTGAGTTCAGCCGCTTGCCGTCCCAGGAATCGATCAGCACCGTCACCGTACCGTCATACTCCGTGCGCGTGACGCGACGTCCGCCATGTTCACACGTCACCAGCCGGCCCTGACGATCCCGGGTGTTGCCGTTGGCATAACCGGATTGGTGGCGGAACACCCCGACCGTCCCGCTCTCCTCATCCCAGTGCATGATGCGGTTGTTCGGTATGTCGCTCCATAGCACGTGCCTTGAGTCGCCGAACCACACTGGCCCCTCCCCCCAGCGGCAGCCGGTGGCAAGGCGCTCGACCGTGGCGTTGAATGGTCGGTAGGGGACGAAGGACGAGTGCAGCACGCGCCACGCCGGATCGGGGTAACGCGAGTTCGGTTGCCACATGGTGGAATGCTCCTCTTGACCGCTCAATCGGCCGTCCATCCGCCATCGATCACGGCGGCGGACCCCGTCATCAACGCCGACGCATCCGATGCCAGGAACACGATCGCTCCCCTCAAATCCTCGCACCGCCCCAGCCAGCCGAGCTTGACCTTGGCCAGCACGCTCGCCCGGAACGTGGGATTCGTCAGGAAGGGCCGCGTCATCGGCGTCTCGATGAAGGCGTCATTCCGCCGCTTCACCGTAGGGCACGTTTCGGCCGCCATAGCGGCGCACGCGGATATTGGCCTGCTCGGCATGGCCCACAAAGCCCTCCAGCAGGCACAGGCGGGAGCACACCTCGCCGATCCGGGCGGACGCCTCGTCGGTCAGCACCCGCTGGTAGGTGCAGGTCTTCAGGAACTTGCCCACCCACAGGCCGCCGGTGTAGCGGGCGGCCTTCTTGGTCGGCAGGGTGTGATTGGTGCCGATCACCTTGTCACCGAAGCTCACGTTGGTGCGGGTCCCCAGGAACAGGGCACCGTAATTCGTCATGTTGGCCAGGAAGTAATCCGGGTCATGCGTCATGACCTGCACGTGTTCGGAAGCGATGCGGTCCGCCTCCGCCACCATCTCCGCCGGGCTGTCGCACACGATCACCTCGCCATAATCTTCCCAAGCCTTCGCCGCGATCGCCGCTGTCGGCAGGATTGCGAGCAGGCGCCCGACTTCAGCCATCGTCTGGCGTGCCAGTTTCTCGCTGTCGGTCAGCAGCACGGCGGGGGAGTTGGGACCGTGTTCCGCCTGGCCCAGCAAATCGGTCGCGCATAGTTCTGCGTCGACGCTGTCATCGGCAATCACCAGAGTCTCGGTTGGGCCGGCGAACAGGTCGATGCCGACGCGGCCGAACAGTTGGCGCTTGGCTTCGGCGACGTAGGCATTGCCAGGGCCGACCAGCATGTCGACCCGAGCGATGCTTTCAGTGCCGAGCGCCATCGCGGCCACCGCCTGCACGCCGCCCAGGCACAGGATTTCGTCCGCGCCGGCCAGATGTTGCGCGGCCACGATCGCCGGCGCCGGTCGCCCGCCGAAGGGAGGGGCACAGGTGATAACGCGCTGCACGCCGGCGACCCGCGCCGTGACGACGGACATGTGGGCGGAGGCCAGCAGCGGGTATTTCCCGCCCGGTACGTAGCAGCCGACCGAGTTGACCGGGATGTTCTTGTGCCCCAGCACGACGCCGGGCAGCGTCTCCACTTCGATGTCGCGCATCGACAGGCGCTGATGCTGGGCGAAGTTGCGCACCTGCGCCTGGGCGAACTTGATGTCTTCGATGGCACGAGCCGGCAGTTCCGCCATGCAATCACGGATTTCCTGGTCGGTCAGCCGAAAATCGGCACGGTCCAGTCCGTCAAAGCGCACGGACAGCTCGCGCACCGCCGCGTCCCCGCGGTCTTGTACCGCCGCCAGAATCGTTTCCACCACCGTGCGGACCTGCTTGTCGTCGGCAGCCGCAGTGTCCGGATTGCGGCCATGTTTCAGGTATCGTGCCATAGGTTCTCCTACCGGCCATGCCGGCGCTGGTGTCAGGCCTGCACGCCCCAACGGCGGATGGTATGCCGCTCGATCGTGCGGAAGACGAGGTTTTCCACCACCAGGCCGATGGCGA
>CAXTNN010000001.1:38818-45995 GCA_964245545.1 uncultured Acetobacteraceae bacterium
GCGTGACGTGTTGCCACCGAGCAGCGGCTCCAGCACGCCATAGGCGATATTGTAGGGATCGAGCAGTTGGTTGCGAATGAAACCAACATCCGATCCTGGCGCCCCGCCGTTCGGCGGCCAAGCGTCGCGGCGGGACGTATTGGGCGAACACCGCGGGTATGTCCAGCACGTTGCGGTTCTCGAAGATGAACCAGCCCAACCCGCCCTGGCCGGAGGACACGCCGAACACCAGTTCGGCGGCGATCAGGGTACGCCAGGCAAACGCCCAGCCGATCTTGAGCCCGGTGAGGATCGACGGGAACGCCGCGGGAATCAAGATCAGTAACACGTAGGGCAGCCCGCGCAGCCCGTAATTGCGCCCGACCATGCGCTGCGTCTGCGACACCCCGAGAAAGCCGGCATGGGTGTTGAGCGCCACCGCCCACAGCACGGAATGCGTCAGCACGAAGATCAGGCTGCCGATGCCGAGCCCGAACCAGATCAGCGCCAGCGGCAGCAAGGCGATCGCCGGCAGCGGGTTGAACATGGCCGTCAGCGTCTCGAGGACGTCGGTTCCGATGCGCGTGTTGATCGCCACAATGGTCAGGATCGCGGCAAGCCCCACGCCGCTGCCATATCCGAGGACCAGCACCCGCAAGGATGTCCACGTCCGCGCGGGCAGGCTGCCGTCCTGGATATGGTTCACCATCGCACCCAGCGTGTCGGTCAGCGTCGGGAACAGCAACGGGTTATCCAGCACCCGCGCATAAACCTCCCAGGCCACTGCCAGCAGCACGATGATCGCTGTCTTGCGCAGGGTGGTGCTGTCCCATAGGCGGCGCCATACCGTAACCGGGCGGCTTACCTCCGGCGCCGCAGCGCTGAACGGCGCATAGATCACCACCCGCGGCTCAGCCATGGTCGGCGCCGACGGGCATGGGAGCCATATCCGCAGCCGGGGCAAACAGCAGGTCGTGGATGCGCTGCTCCAGCTTTGCGGCGGCTTCAGGCGTGGCGTGGGCGACATCCTCCACATCCGCCTTGACCTGGCCGGGATGCGGCGAAAGCAGCAGGATGCGGGAGCCGATCTTGATCGCCTCGCCGATCGAATGGGTGACGAACAGCACGGTGAAGCGCGTGTCGTCCCACAGCCGCAGCAATTCATCCTGCATCTGGCGCCGGGTCAGTGCGTCGAGTGCGGAGAACGGCTCGTCCATCAGCAGGATGTCGGGCTCCATCGCCATGCCGCGGGCAATTGCAACACGCTGCTTCATGCCGCCGGACAAGGTATGCGGGTGGCTGTGCGCGACGCGGGTGAGATGCACCTTCTCGATGTACTGCATCGCCTTGTCGGTTGCGACGCGTGCGCTCATCCGGCGCGCCACCCGCAGCGGGAAAGCGACGTTCTCCAGCACCGTCTTCCAGGGCAGAAGCTGGTCGAACTCCTGGAACACCATCATGCGGTCCGCCCCGGCACCGCGCACCGGCTGGCCCTTGATGCGGATTGCGCCCTCGTCAGGCTTGATGTAGCCGCCGACCGCTTTCAGCAGCGTCGACTTGCCGCAGCCCGACGGGCCGAGCAGCACGTAGCGGTCCCCCTGTTGGACATGGAAGCTGACGCGGTGGGTGGCCGTCACCACGGTGCGTTCGGTCCGGTAACGCAGCGTGCAGCGATCGACCTCCAGCAGCGGCTGTACCTCAGTTGCCATCGAGGTCCTGCGCGATCGGCAGGAAATAATCGGTCCACGCCTTCGGCATCGTCTTCAGCAGCCCGACCTCATGCATGTGTTCGGCAAAGCGCATGGTGCCCTGCGGTTTGGTGCTGAAATCCATCATGCCTGGCTGCTTCAGCATAGCCAGCAGGTCATCCTGCGAGATCGGGTCATTGGATGCTTCCCGATAAACGGCGACCGCGTCGGCGGTATGGGCCTGCAGGTATTCCAGGGCATCCGCCGACGCCTGCTTTACCGCCTGGACCAGCTTGGGATTGGCGTTGGCGAACCGGGTCGTCGTGAACATCACCGCCACGGTCAGGGGCGTGCCCATGATCTGCTGCGAATCTGTCACAACATGGGCGCCGGGTACGCGGCGCAGTTCCTCGAACACGAAGGGCGGCGCGGAGAAGTGGCTGGTGATTTCGCCATGCGGGTCCAGCATCGCGCCGGTCGCGTCCGGATGGCCAAGCTGCACCGTGTTGGTGTCAAGCCTCGCGCCCTGGCCAGGGCCGAACACCTCCTCGCACGCGATCTGCAGCAGGATCGCCTGGGTGGAGATACGCACTGTCGGCAAGGCGATCTTGTCCTGCGGCGTATAGTCGCGCAGGGTCTTGATGGCGGGATTGCGCGTGATCAGAGTCAGCGGCTCGGCGGATGTGGCGACGATGCCTTTCACGCCGCCATGCGTCCGGTCCCACAGCAGCAGCATGTTGCCGACGCCGGTGTTCACCACGTCGATCGAGTTGGACAGCAACGCGTCCGTCGCGTTGCCGCCGCCGTTGAAGTTGACCCAGTCCACTTTCAAGTCCGGCACGCCCAGCGCGGCGGCCCTCGACTCGATCAGGTGCTTCGCCTCCATGATGTAAGTCGGCATGTAGATGATGCTGGGTTGCCGGGTGATCTTGATCTCCGCCTTCTCCTGCGCGTGCAGCGACGGCGAAAGCAGCACGCCGATGGCCAGGCAAAGTCGCCAGACTTGCTTCCGCATCATCGTTCCTTCCCTATGCGCCTTCCTGCGGCACAGGCTTGTTAGTGTCAGGCCAGAGGACCTGAATACGTATTCCGATGACGCTAGCCCGGACTTCCTGTCGACGCAAACGGAAGCAAGTTCGATGCATGGCACAGGCCAGCAACGCAGCTTCGCACGTGCAACACCGCGGTCGATATCCACCCCGGCGTCTGGACTTCACCGACGCAACTGTCCAAGAATGCGTATTCATAGCGGGGCGCGAACGACCCCGTCGGCGGAGGCGTCATGACCAGCATCGTGCTGACCGAGGCGATCGATCAGTCGGGTATCGACCTGCTGCGGGCACGCGCCGAACTGCGCCTGGTCGTGGCCGCACCCGGGGACCCGGTGTTCGAGGCGGCGCTGCCGGAGGCTCTCGCAATCGGCGTTCGCGTGGCCCGGCTTGATCGCGCCCTTCTGTCACGCGCACCAAATCTGCGCGTCGCGGCCAAGCATGGGGTTGGCTTCGACAACATCGATGTGGGTTATCTTGCCGGGCGGGGCATTCCCGTCACCATTACCGCGGATGCCAACAGCATCTCGGTCGCCGAACACACGATGACCCTGATGCTGGCGGCCGCAAAACGTCTCCTCGCCTACGACAATGCGGTCCGGCAAGGGCAATGGGAATTCCGCAAGTCGGCGCAGGCGGTCGAGCTGGCGGGTCGGCGGGTGCTGGTGGTCGGTTTCGGCCGCATCGGCCGCCGCGTCGCAGCCCTGTGCCGGGCGTTCGGCCTTCACGTGCTGGTGCATGACATTTTGGCCGCGTCCCTCCGCCAGGCCGCCGACGCAGGCTATACCTGCGTTGCCGACCTCGGCGCCGGACTCGCGCAGGCCGATGTGCTGACGCTGCACATCCCGCTCACCACCCGAAGCGCCATGCTGATCGACGCCGCGCACCTGCGCCGCCTGCCACGCGGGGCGATCGTCGTGAACTGCGCCCGTGGCGGCATCCTCGACGAGGACGCGTTGACGCAAGCCCTGGCCGATGGCGCCGTCGGGGCGGCGGCGCTGGACGTGTTCGGGCAAGAGCCCATCCTCCGATCGCACCCCCTGGCCAATTTCGACAATGTCGTGCTGACGCCCCATAGTGCCGCCACGACGCGCGAGGGTGCCCGGGCCATGGCCGTGGCGATGGCGCAGAACATCCTCGACGGGATCGATGGCCGGCTTGACCCATCCTGCATCGTCGACCCGGCCACAGCCGCATGAGCGTCCATGCGGTATCAAGGCCGGCGGACCGTGTCCCGCCACACGATCTCGGGCGCCACGCGAATGGTCACCTGCGGCCCGGCTCCCGCCTCGGCCCGTTCGGTCAGCACCTGGACAGCGTTGCGGACCATCGCGTGGATGTCCTGCCGGATCGTGGTCAGGCGATAGTTCGGCCATGTCGCGGGGGCGATGTCGTCGAAACCGAGCACCGACACCGTCTTGCCCGGGACAAGGCCGCCTTGCCGCGCCGCGTCGATCGCGCCGAGTGCGATGATGTCGTTGGCGCAGAACACCCCCTCCGATGGACGACCAGACCTCATCGCCCGGGCCATAGCGGCAAACCCGGCCTCGTGCGTGTAATCGCCCTGCTCCACGGCGGGCGCTGGCAGGCCGAGTTCGCTGCACCGCTCGGTAAATCCGGTCAGGCGCTCGGTGTTGGTGGATGTGTCCGCCGTGCCGGCCAGGAAGGTCAGGGCGCGGTGTCCGGCCTGCGCCAGCAGGTCGGCGGCCAGTCGGCCGCCGATCTCGTTTTCGCAACACACGGACGACACCTCGGCGTCCTTGCTGACCCGGTTGAACAGCACCACGGGCGTGCCAAGTGCCGCACAACTGCGCGCCATTCCCGACGAGAGGTTGGCGGAGGCGATCACCACGCCGTCCACCTGGTACTGCAGCAGTTCCGGCAACAGGTCATCCACGGTTTCGCCATCGCGCACGGTGAACAGCAGGACCTGGCGCCCGGTGCGGCGCAGCCTGTCGCTGAACAGTTCCAGCACCTGCGGGTAGAACGGGTTGCGCATGTCGCCCATGACGATGCCGATCATGCCGGACCGTTGCGACGCAAGGCTGCGGGCGATGGCGTTGGGCCGGTAGCCGAGCGCCACCGCAGCCGCCAAGACCTTCTCGCGCATCGACCCGGCGATGCGCGAGCCCGGTGCAAACACCCGCGACACCGTGGCCTGGGACACGCCGGCCGCGCGCGCGACATCGACGGACGTCACCGGACGAACAATCCGGCTTGCCGCATCCATCGCCATGGGTGGGGGTGCGGCGCCTTCGCCCTTCATAGCGTGTCTGGCGCGCCTTTCTGTCCGGGTCGTCAAGCCAGCTTGAACCAAGCTGGGCTTCATGGCCAGCGGCGTGGCGAGGGATACCGCTGGGCCGCCGCCTTGCCGCCGCCGCATACCTCGGCGGAAGCCAATCCACGTGATCAGGCGGAGACCCGCATGCCCCTACCACAGCGTGGCCTGAAGCAGCACGCACCCACGCTGCTGCCGGAGCCAGCGGTGCGGGACGCCATCGCCACCATCAGGGACAAGACGGTCCAGGCCGGCAAGCTTGCCGGCATCCATTGCGGCTCGCCCGACATGGTGCGGCAGATGCTGCAGGACGGCTTCCATCTGGCGACGTTGCTGACCGGCGCGCGCATTTTCACGAACACAGTCACGACGGCACTGGCGGAGGCACGCGATGTCCGCCCATCCCTCACGAAAGGGCAATCCTAAGCCATGGCGGGCACGGAGCACGGCCGCGCCGTTATCCGCACGGTTGCGTGGCGGCTGATCCCGATCCTGGGCCTGTGCTACTTCGCGGCGTTCCTGGACCGCGTCAATATCGGCTTCGCCGCCCTGACGATGTCGGGCGATATCGGCCTGACACCGGCAGCCTTCGGGTTCGGTGCCGGTATCTTCTTCCTCGGCTACATCCTCTGCGAGGTGCCGAGCAATGTCATCATGGGCCGCGTCGGCGCGCGGCTCTGGATCGCCCGGATCATGATCACCTGGGGCATCCTGTCCGCCATGACCGCGTTCGTCGTGGGGGAGCGAAGCTTCTACATCGTCCGGATCCTGCTCGGCATTGCGGAGGCCGGGTTCTTTCCGGGCATGGTGATCTATCTCACCCTATGGTTTCCCCGCGCCGACCGCGCGCGGATGTTCGCCCTGTTCAACATGGCCGTGCCCCTGTCGTCGGTCGTCGGCTCGCCGATCTCGGCATTGATCCTCACCTACCTCGCCCGCGCCGGGGGGCTCGCCGGGTGGCAGTGGCTCTTCATCATCGAGGCGACACCGGCGATCATCATGGGCGTGGTCGTGCTGACGATGCTGCCCGACCGGCCTGACCGTGCGAAGTGGCTCGCGCCCGCGGACCGGACCTGGCTCACCGCAACCCTGGCCCAGGAGCAGGCGGAGCGGGAAGCTGGGGAGCGCTTCACCGTGCTGGGTGCGCTGACGGACCGGCGTGTCCTGCTTATGTGCGTGGTCGCAGTGGGGCTGGTGATCGGCACGACGGGCGTGGCGGTGTGGATGCCGCAGATCGTCAAGGCGTTCGGCTTGACGACGATGCAGACCGGCTTGGTCGCGGCCATCCCCTCGCTTGCCATGGCGGTGGCGATGGTGGTCTCCGGCCGGCACGCCGACCGCACGGGGGAGCGCGTCTGGCACGTCGCGGCGCCTTTCCTGGCCAGTGCCGCCGGGTTCCTGCTGGCTGCGGCGACTACCTCCCCCGTTGTGGGCCTGATCGGCCTGACGGTCGGCGCGGCCGGTGTCGGGGCCGCGACGCCGAACATCTGGGTGTTCCCCACAACCCTGCTGACGGGCGGTGCTGCGGCAGCGGGTGTTGCGCTGATCAACTCCGTTGGCAGCACCGGCGGCTTCTTTGGTCCGGCCGTGATCGGCTGGATCCGGCAAGTCAGCGGGTCGTTTTCAGGCTCGCTGGTCTTTCTGGCGGCCATGTGCGTGATGGCGGCCTTGGTCGCCCTGCTGCTGGGAAGCATGATGGAGCACCTGCTCACGACAAGCGCGCCGGCCCGCCCATCGGGCGTCCTGCCGGAGAGCGCACGGTGAAGATTACCGAAATCCGCGGCTACCACCTGCGCTGCACGCTGGGCGAGCCGATCGGCAATGCCGTGACATTCTTCGACAGCAAGGAAGCCCTGCTGGTTGAAGTCATGACCGATGCGGGCGTGGCCGGCTGGGGCGAGGCCTGGTCGTCGCCCATCACCGCCGCCGCGTATATCCGCCAGCGGCTCGCCCCGTTGGTCCTGGGCCAGGATCCGACGGCCACGGGCCGGCTGTGGCGGATGATGGCTGGCACGGCAGGCTATGATCGCCGGGGTAGCGCCATGATGGCGACGGCAGCCATGGATATCGCGCTGCACGACATCGCCGGACAGGTTCGCGGCATTCCGGTTTCGGCCCTGCTGGGCGGCGCCTTGCGCGATCGTGCGACCGCCTATGCGAGCGGACCGTTCATGAAACCCGGC
>CAXTNN010000001.1:46005-49877 GCA_964245545.1 uncultured Acetobacteraceae bacterium
ACATTCCCCGCCCAGGTCGAAGCATGGGCCCGTGAAGGATTCCGCGCCTTCAAGCCGCGTGGCGGGTTCAGCCCGCACGAGGACGGCGCGATGATGCTGGGCCTGCGTCGCCAACTCGGCCCGGAGGCGGCGTTGATGCTGGATTTCAACCAGGGCTACACGGCGCGTGCCGCAATCCAGGCCGCCCGGCATCTGCAAGATGCTGATCTGCTCTGGCTTGAGGAGCCGGTCGGTCCGGAGGACGTGGCAGGCTATCACGCCGTGGCACAAGCGGCCCCGATGGCGATTGCCGGCGGCGAGGCGCTGGCGAGCCTGGCCGGATTCCGCGATTTCGTCATGGCGGGCGCGATGGGCGTCTTGCAACCGGACCTTGCGGTGTGCGGCGGGTTCACCGGCGTGATGCGCGTCGCGGCGCTGGCGGAGGCATTTGATCTTCCTGTCGTGCCGCATGTCTGGGGCGCCGTCGTCAATTACCATGCGGCGCTCCAGTTGGTGGGGGTGCTTCCGGCCAGCCGGGCCGGCGGGACTGCGAGCCTGCCGTTCATCGAAGTCGACGTGACTGAGAACCCCCTGCTCAACATCCTCGGCGCGCCGAGGCCGGATGCGGCCGGCACGATCGCCATCCCGGACCGCCCCGGCCTCGGGCTTGATCTCTCTGCCATCCAATTGCAGCCATGGATCATCGATCATTGGAGCGTCAGCCCGTAACAGCCGGCTTGCTGACCCGGCGGTCCGGTGGCGATTGCGGCACGACCCGGCGCTGGCGCAGGGCGGCCACGAGGCCCACTTGGAACCGCGCATCGATCACGCTCCACCATCCAAGCGAAGCAGATCACGTCAAACGTGCTCCAGGCGAGGAGTGCTTCAGCAGCCTGTTAGGCCGTGTGGACGCCTGTGACCGAGATTGTGGGACGAGCGAGACTGGGCCATCCAGCGGTGCCCCCAGGTCAGCCGCCGGTGGCGAACCCCGGATACAGTGTCATGCCGCCATCCACGAACAGCGTGGTGCCGGTGACGTAGTCCGACGCGTCTGACGCCAGCCACACCGCGGCCTGCGCGATGTCGTCCGGCTCGCCGATACGCTTGTAAGGCACCAACGTCATCAGGTCGGCATAGGCTTTCTCGGTGTTCCAAGCCGCGGTGTTGATCGGCGTGCGGATCGCCCCCGGCGCGATGCTGTTCACCCGGATGAAATGCGGCGCCAACTCCTGCGCGATGCTCTGCATCATCATCATAATGCCGCCCTTGGACGACGCGTAGTTGACGTGCCCGGCCCAAGGGATTTGCTGGTGCACCGAACTCATGCAAATCAGCTTGCCCGCCGCCTGCGACACCGACGCCACCACCCCGCGTTTCTTGAACTCCTTTGCCGCCGCCCGGGTGCACAGGAACTGGCCGGTCAGGTTGATGCCGATCACCGTTTCCCAGTCCTGCAGCGTCATCTCCGGAAACGAACAGTCCTTCTGCAGCCCGGCATTGCTGACCGAAATGTGCAGCGTGCCGAACTGGGCGATTGCGGCCGCATACATCGCCTCGACCTCGTCCTCCTTGCTAACATCGGCCTTCAGGGTGATCGCCTTGCGGCCCATGCCCTCGATCTTGTGCGCGATCTCCTCGGCAGCCTCGGGGTGGGTGACGTAATTGATCGCCACGTCGGCGCCCGCCTGGGCCAGACCCAGGGCGACGGCCTCGCCGATGCCGGAATTGGCGCCCGTCACGATCGCGGGCTGGCCGGTCAGAACCTGGTGGTAAGGCGCATGCGGCAGCCGGCTGGCATCCGGCAGGGCGGGGGCAGTCGGCTCTTTTGAGTTCAGCGGGGCATCGGCCATGGTGGGCGCTCCATGAATACGGCCCGGCGCCACATGCCCAGAGCGGGATACGGCGTAGCCGGGCCTGGGACAGGACTGAGCGCCGTTCGATCAGCACCCCGTGACTAACGGGCCGTTCCCGCGGGCGTTCCGCCGAACAGACGTTTTCTGTTCCATTGAATTGACCACCCGCGCTAGCGCCTGAGTTGAACCGGCGGCCGAGCCATTCAGGACGGTTCGGCGCTGCGTCGTTGAACTCCCAAATCCGGTCAAAGTCCCAATCGGTCGAGCAGGCGGCCCTTCAGCACGGCCGCCTTCACGCCGACCGGCCAGAAGCGATGGTAGCGGATCGGCTGCAGCGGCGTGAACGGCATATCAAACGCTCCCCCGCCGAGTAGGCTGGCGAGTTGGCGGCCCATCGCCGTTGCCATGGCGACGCCGCGCCCATTGTAGCCAAGGCAGGCGTACAGCCCGGTGCCCAATTCGTGCACGTGCGGATAGTGATCCCTGGTGACCGCCAGTTGGCCGCTCCAGCCATGGCTCCATCGCGCGCCGCGCAGCGCCGGCCACAGGCGCTCGGCATGGCGCACCAGGCTGACGAGCGGTTCGGGGCCGCTGATCTCGCGCAATGGGCCGCGGCCGCCGAGCACGAGGCGGTTGTCCCCGTCCACGCGGTAATACACGGTGATGCGGCCCGTCTCGTAGGCGGAGCCGCGCAGGGGGAAGATGCCACGCGCGGCGGCGCCGGGCAGCGGTTCGGTCGCTGCGACCGAACTGAACACGGGAACCAGGCTGTGGCTTAGGCCAGGCCAAAGCCGGTCCGTGTAGCCGTTGGTGGCCAACACGGCTTGCGCGGCGGTCACGCGCCCCTCGGCCGTTTGCAGCTCCCAGCCGCCCGGTTTGCGCCGCAACGTTTGCACTTGTGTCTCGCCGTGCACGGCCGCACCGGCATGCAGCGCCGCGCGGGCCAGGCCGCGGGCATAGGCCAACGGGTTGATATCGCCGCCGCGGCGGTCGAGCAGTCCCGCAGGGTAATAGGTGGTACCTATGGCGGCCTGCAGTGCCTGGCCTTCCAGCAATTCCACGGGCATGGCGCGGCGAAGGCTGTCGGCCGCCAGCTTGCGCAAATCAGCCACGCTCTTCGCATGGGTGGCGAGGCGCAGCGTTCCGCCCTGGCGCGCCTCGCAGCGGATCTGGTGGCGACGGACCAGGTCGAACACCAGCTCGGGCGCGGCATGGGAGAACGCGACCATGCGGCCGCCCAGCTCGGCGCCATGCCGGGCCACCACGCAGTCAGGCGTTTCCTTCAATCCCGGATTGACTTGGCCGCCATTGCGACCGGAGGCGCCCCAGCCGGGCTCTCGGGCTTCCAGCACGACAACCCGGCGTCCGGCTTCCGCCAGATGCAGCGCGGTGGACAGCCCCGTGAAGCCGGCGCCGACGATGGCCACGTCGGCCGTATGGTCGCCCTGCAGCCTCGGTGTGGCCGGGGCGGCTGGCGCGGTGTCTCGATACAGGCTGGGCGGGAGCCCCGGCGCCCGCATCAGGCCACCCAGCCGGCAGCCATGGCGGGGGAAACGATGCCGTCCGCCACGTTGCGCGCAAGCATCGCCGCAAAGCGGGCGGATTCATCGCCGTAACCGCCACCGCCGCCTAGGCTGCGAGGCGCGCTGGGCACCTTCACCACGTGAACCTGGCCGCCGCCGGCCGCCACCAAGTCGGTGAACGTGCCGCCGACCTCGATGCCCACCCGCATGCGTCCACCCTTCGCTCTCGTGCGAAGCAAGCTAAGGGCGCGAGGAAATCTTCAACAAGGCGCCATCACGGGTCGACGCGCCGCGCGGTGCTTTGAGTGGTGACACCGCGCTAGGTTGATCGGACCGGAGTCGACCCTGGCCCGATAATTGGCTTGTCGTGCTCGGCGCCGGCCAGGCTTGGCTCGGGCGGCGCCTCCGCCAGGCGCTGCCGGGCGACAAAGGAGAACTTGCGCCGCAGCCGCAGGATCGGCTTCTCGATCGTGTGCCACGAGAACGCGGCGAACAGCGTGATCGGCACCACCGAGAT
>CAXTNN010000002.1:0-43962 GCA_964245545.1 uncultured Acetobacteraceae bacterium
GGCCGCCAGCGCCGCGGCCAACTGGTGGCGGGTCCCCGCGGTGCTATGGGGGGCGTGGCGGGCCGTCGCCTCCGCCATGAGCGCCGGGTCGAGGCCGGGCGGCAGGTCGGTGAGCTGATGCACCACCACGTCCGGCCGCGCCGCCGCGACCGCCCGGCTCAGGGCCGCCGCGTCGTAGGCGTCCACCACGACCGGCTCCGCTCCCAGTTCGGCCAGGAGTGAGGCTTTGCCGCTGGCGCGCGTCATGCCGACGACCCGCCAGCCGTCCCGCCCGAGCAGGGGCAGCAGCCGTCGCCCGATGGCGCCCGACGCCCCCGCCACGAAGACCGTCCGCGGCATACCACCCCTCCTACCATCGCCAACGGCCGCGCGAGCGGCCAGTATCAGTGCACTGTCATTGTATCAGGGTACTGACATCATGGGCAAGCGTCCGGACGGCGTCGGCCTGCCGAGGGCGGGCGAGGGCAAGCGTGGCGAGGAAGGCTATCTCGGCTACCTGCTCCGGCAGGCAGCGGCGGCGCACCGGCTCCGGATGGACCGGGCGCTCGCCGACTTGGCGGTCACGGCGCCGCAGTTTGCGGTCTTGACGATGCTCAACGCCTATCCCGGGCAGTCCAACGCGGACGTCGCCCGGCTGGCCCTGCTGACCCCGCAGACGACCAATGCCATCGTCGCGAACCTGGAGCGGGCCGGGTTCGTCCGCCGCCGTCCGCACCCGAGCCACGGGCGCATCCTCCTTGTGGAACTCAGCCCGGCCGGCGCGCGGCTGCTCGACCGGTGCCGGGCGCGGGTTCAGGCCTTGGAAGACGAGCTGCTGGCGGGCGTGTCTGGGGTGGCGCAAGCCGCAATCCGGCGCTGGCTCGTTCGGGTCGCGACGCCGGGCACAGGCTGAGGCTCAGCGGCCGCGCAGGATCGCCCGCATCGCCCGCTCCAGCCCGCGCACCGCCGCGGCAGCAGCCGGCGAGCCGGCGCGGGCGACCATCACCACCTCCGAAGCCGGCAGCGCCGGTAGGCCGAGCGACGGACCCCGGTCGGGCAACCCTCAGGTCATACGCCAGCGGTCGACAGGCTGCACAGACACGGGCGAAGCTGGCCGCAAGGTTAGAGAGGCGACGACGAGGGAAGGCCAGCGAAGAGCCAGGAAGGCGAAGAGGGCATACTCCATCGCACGGTCACACGCGATCACCTCGATTTCGGGTCGTTGGCGCAGCCAGTTCGCCACCACGAAAGCGATAGAGGATCACCACCAATGCAGTTACCCGCGGTTTGTGACAGGCGCACGGAAATCGGCCGCACCGGCGGTCTGGCGTCCGGGCGCCCTTTGGACCAAAGTCGCTGCAAAACGCATTAGGAGGAGGAATGATCCTCTCATGCCGTTGCAGGCCCGCGTATGCCAGCACGCATTAACATAGGTCCGGCCGAGTTTGAGACTTTCCTGGTGATCGCCGAGCTCGGCAGCTTCAGTAAGGCTGCCGAGCAGCTTTCCCTGGCCCAGCCGTCCATTAGCAACCGCGTGCAACGGCTCGAACGCGCCGTACGGACCCGCTTGTTCGAGCGGACGGCACGCGTCGTCGTGCTCACTCCGGCAGGCGAGCGCCTGCGCGCCCGGGTCGAGCCGCTGATCCGCAACCTTCAATCCGTCATCGAGGAGTTCTGCACGGAGGCGGAGACGCGTAGCCATTCCGTAGTGGTCGCCACAACTCCGATGTTGGCGACCGTGCTGATGCCGCCGATCATCAACCTCTTCACCAAGGCCAATTCAACGGCCAGGGTGGAGTTGCAGGACCAGGTCACGCCGCAACTCGCGTCCCAGATCCGGTCCGGGCACGTTGATTTCGCCGTCGTCGCTCGGCGCCTACCGATCGAGGGTGTCGAATTCGAGCTGGTCACGTCCGACCGCTTCATGGTGGTCGGCCCACGGGGTCACCCTCTGCTCGCCGATGGCTTGGTGACCTTGTGCGATTTGGCGCGCCAGCCTTTCCTGCTGCTCGGCGCCTACAAAGCCCTGCTGGCCGGGCTGGCCGCGGAGGCCACAGCCCAGGGATACGAGTTGGCCGCCGCGCATACCGCCACGAACGTTTCGACCCTTCTCGGCCTGGTATCGGAAGGATTGGGGCTGACCTTGCTGCCCGGCTTGGTCCTGAGCCTCGGCGGCATCATCGACGACAGCCGTTTCGATGTGGCCGAGTTGGATGGAACGGTGCTCACGCGCGACTGGGGCATCGCATCGCTCGTTGGGCATACTTTGTCGCCGATTGCCAATGCCTTCGCGGCCGCAGTACGGAAGGAACTGCTGGCCCACTCCTCGAACGAGCCGCCGCAGCCGATATAGCCGCAATCTATAGACCCATGGTAGATTTCTATTTGTTACCCGCTGGGTAGTCGGTGAGACTTATTAAAACTCGCAGCCAAGTGCGGGGCGTTAAGAGGGAGCGAGGCAGCCATGACGACCTCCGTCTCGCTGCGGCGCCGGCAGTTGATCCTGGGCGGCGGGGCCGCCGTGGCCGGCATGACGTTCACCCGGCCTACCCGTGCGCAACCGGTTGCCGGTCCGGTCCGCCTGGGCATGCTTCTGGACCTCAACAGCGTCTACGCCGACAATGCCGGCCGGGGCAGTGAGACCACGGCCCGCATGGCCATCGAGGCCTTCGGCAACGCCGTGCTCGGCCGCCCGATCGAGCTGCTGGTCGCCGACCACCAGAACAAGTCCGACATCGCGGCGGCCCAGGCGCGCGAATGGTTCACACGCGGAGGAGTGCAGGCGATCCTGGAGGTCGTGGCGAGCGCACCGACCATCGCGGCGATCTCAGCCGCCAAGGAGGCCGACAAGCTCGTGTTCTCAAACGGGGCTGGGTCGTCCGCCCTGACGAACGAGGATTGCGACCCGCACTTCATCCAGTACACCTATACGAGCCGGGCTTTCGCCCAGACCGTCGGCCAGGCGCTGACGGCGCGCGGCGCCCTGACCTGGTTCTTCCTGACGCTGGACACGACGTTCGGGATCCAGTTGGCGGCGGACACGACGGCGGTGGTGCAGGCGGCCGGCGGCAAGGTTCTCGGCTCGGTCAAGGTGCCCACCGGCACGACCGATTTCTCGTCCTTTTTGTTGCAGGCGCAAAGCTCGGGCGCCAACGTGGTCGGGCTGACCATGGCGGGTGCCGATGCGGTCAACGCGCTCAAGCAGGCGCACGAGTTCGGGCTGGCGCGGGGCGGGCAGCAGGTCGCGGGGCTGATCGTTTCCGTCAACGACATCGACGCCGTGGGCCTGGAGATCGCGCAAGGCCTGCTGCTGGCCGACCCGTTCTACTGGAACCTTGACGATGCCACCCGCGCCTTCGCCGGGCGCTATCTCGCCACGGTGGGAAAGATGCCGACCTACGTGCAGGCCGGCGGCTACTCGTCCACGCTGACCTACCTGAAGGCGGTGCGGGCGGCCGGCACGGTCGAGACAGGTGCCGTCCTGCAGCAGTTGCGCACGATGCGGATCGACGACGCGTTCACCCGAAACGGCCACATTCGCAGAAGCGGCCTCATGGTCCACGACATGCACCTGTTCCGCGTCAAGAAGCCGTCCGAGTCCAAAGGGCCGTGGGACTTCTACGGCCTCGTCACCACGTTGAAGGGAGAGGACGTGTTCGGGTCCGAGGCGCAATCGAGGTGCCGCCTGTGACCGTGCGGCCCTTGCGGCAGCAAGGCTGACCCGTGCCTGGCCCCGTGTTCAGGCGTGACGGCGTCGTGCTCCCTCCGGAGTTCGGCGGCCTGTTCCCGCCCGACAAGGAATGGCTGGCGCGGGAGAGGCCCGAGGAGATCATCGATCCCGCTTTGCCCATCGTCGATCCGCACCACCACCTCTGGGTCCGCCCCAGCTACCCATACCTGGTGCCGGAGTTCGCCGCCGACCTGGCGACCGGGCACAACGTGGTCGCGACCGTATTCGCCGACTGCTCGTCCATGTACCGGGCCTATGGCCCCGCGCATCTGCGGCCGGTGGGCGAAACCGAGTTCGTCGTGGGCCAGGCCGCGCAAAGCGCAAGCGGCGCCTATGGCAGGACGCGGATTGCCGCCGCCATGTTCGGCTTCGCCGACCTCACCTTGGGCGCCGCCGTGCGGGAGGTGCTGGACGCGCACGTCGCAGCCGGCAACGGCCGGTTCCGGGGCATCCGGACGCAGTATAATTGGGATGAGAGCGACGCGATCCGCAACGGCGCCCGCGCGTTGCGGCCCGGGATGCTCGTCGAACCGGCGGTGCTGGCCGGGCTCAAGGTGCTGGCCGCCATGGAACTGGTGCTGGACAGCTATATGTTCTTCCCGCAACTGCCGGAGGTCGCCCGCGTGGCCGACGCGCTGCCCGGCCTGACGATCGTGCTCAACCATTGTGGTGGCCCGCTCGGCTACGGCCCGTATGCCGACAACAAGGCGGAGCACTACGCGGCTTGGAAGGCGGGTATGACGGAGGTCGCCCGGCGGCCCAATGTCATGTGCAAGTTGAACGCCGTGCTCAACCGCACAGCCGCGTTCGACTACTTCCACGCGGACCGCCCTGCCTCGTCCGACGTGCTGGCCGAGGCCTGGCGCCCGTGGATCGAGCCGTGCATCGAGGCATTCGGCGCCGAGCGCTGCATGTTCGAGAGCAACTACCCCGTGGAGAAGGTCGGCGTGTCGTGGGTGTCGCTGTGGAACGCGTTCAAGCGGCTGACATGGCATGCTTCCGAAGGGGAGCGGCTGGCGATGTTCCGTGACACGGCGGCGAGGGTCTATCGCGTGGCCATTGAAAGCGAAGCGGAGAACTAGCACCATGCGCACCACCGCCCGGCTACGCCACCTCCTTGCCGCGGATGAGTTGGTCGTCGCGCCAGGCGTGTTCGACGGCATCACCGCCCGGCTCGTGCATCAGGCAGGGTTTCCGGTGGGCTACATGACCGGGGCAGGCACGTCGTTGTCGCTGGGCTACCCTGATTACGGCCTTGTGACGATGACGGAGATGACCGCGAACGCCGCAATCATCACGCGCACGGTCGATATGCCCGTGGTCGCGGACGCCGATACCGGGTACGGCAACGAGCTGAACGTGTTCCGCACGGTGCAGGAATACTGCCGGGTCGGCATCGCAGGTATCCACATCGAGGACCAGGTGGCGCCCAAGCGTTGCGGCCACCTGGAAGGCAAAGAGCTGGTGGCGCAGGACGAGTTCGTCGCCAAGATCCGCGCCGCCGTCGCCGCACGCACCGACCCGGATTTCGTGGTGATCGCCCGTTCGGACGCCCGTGCGGTGACGGGGTTGGACGACGCGGTGCGCCGGGCGAACGCCGCGCTGGCCGCGGGTGCCGACATGGCGTTCCTTGACGCGATCCCGAGCCTCGAGGAGCTGGCCGCCGTGCCGCGGCGGGTGCACGGCCCTTGCCTGTTCAACGTGGTGCGCGGCGGCAAGACACCCGACGTAAACCTAGCGGACGTGCAAGCGATGGGCTATCGGCTAGCCATCGTGCCGAGCCTGCTGCTGAGCGCCATATTCGGAGCGTGCGACACCGCGCTTGCCGCTTTGCGGGACACCGGGCAGCCGCTCGCCGCGGGTGGTGGCCCGCCTATGACCGACCGCTTCCGCCGCATGGGCGCTGAGGAGTGGGACGCGCTCCGCACCCGGTTCCGCGACGGCGCCAGTCAGCCGGTCATCGTCGCATGAGCGGCGCCGAAGGAGCCGACCAGGTTGCGATCCGCTGCACGATCCTGCGCGGCGGCACCAGCAAGGGCGCATACCTGCTGGAGCACGACATCCCGCCGCCTGGCGCGGCGCGGGACCGGCTGCTCAAGCGCATCATGGGGTCGCCCGACCTGCTGCAGATCGACGGCCTTGGTGGGTCGCGCCTGATCACCTCCAAGATGGCGATCATCAAGCGGTCCGACCGGGCGGACGCCGACATTGACTACACCTTCGCGCAGGTCAACCCCGAGCGGGACCAGATCGTCTATACTTCCAATTGCGGAAACATTTCCGCAGGCGTAGGGCCGTTCGCAATCGACTCGGGCCTGGTCGCGGTGACGACCCCGGTCACAGCCGTACGCATCCACAACACGAACACGGGAAAAATTCTAGTCGCGCACGTGCCAGTGGCGGGCGGCCGGGCCAAGGTGACAGGTGATTTTGCCATTGACGGGGTGCCCGGGACCGGTGCCGAGATCCGCATGGATTACACCGGCACGGTCGGTGCCAAGACCGGCCGGATGCTGCCCACGGGCCGGGCCACGGACGAGATCACGTTCGAGGACGGCAGCAGCGTGACCGTCAGCCTGGTGGACGTCGCCAACCCTTGCGTGTTCGTGCGCGCCGAGGCGTTCGGCCTGGACGGTAGCGAGCTGCCCGAGTTCTTCACCCGCAGCCCCGCCCTGCTGGAGCGCATCCGCGAGCTGCGCGGCAAGGCGGCCGAGCGGATCGGCTTGGTCACCGACTGGCGCGACGTGGACCGGCAATCGCCCAGCCTGCCGCTGTTCGTCGCCGTGGCGCCTCCCACGCCCTATGCCACCATGCGGGGCGAGGCCGTGGACCCGGCGTCCACCGATCTGCGAGCCCGACTGGTTTGGTACTACAAGTGCCACGAGAGCATGGCGGGCACCGGCTCCATGTGCACGGCGGCAGCGTCGCGCATCCCGGGTTCCGTCGTCCACGAAGTGATCGGCACCGAGGCCGCAGCTGCCGGCAAGCTGCGGATCGGGCATCCAATGGGCGTGATGGCCGTGAACGTGCAGGCCGAGCCGTCGAACACGGAAGGCGGTGTCCGCTTCAGTTCGCTCGGGTTCAGCCGGACCGCCCGGTGCATCATGGACGGCTTCGTTTACCTTCCGCGCGACTGCCTGGCCGCCTAAGCGGCAGTCACCCTGGCGCTACGCAAAGCCCCACGATCCCGTCCAGCGACGGCGCGTCCTCAATTGCCAGCACCGCGCCGGCTAGGCGCTTTGCGGCGTCCTGGCTGAGCGTGCGGGTGGCGTTGGAAATGAACTTTGCCACCACCGCATCCCGCGTCATAGGCACGTCGGGCGAGCCATAGCTGGCGGGCTTGCGCCGGCGCAGCACCCGGCCATCGCGCAGCGTGACCGCGACCTCGCCCGGGAAATGCACAGGGTAGTCGCTTTCCGGGTCGTCCACCACTTCGGTGATCGCGGTAAGCGCCAGGAGATCGGGCGCGTCCAGCGGGTCGTCGTGGAAGGCGGCCAAGTCCACGCGACCGCGTAGCAGTGCCAGCGCCACCACGAACTGCACGCTGAACAGCGCTTCGTAAGCGGTGCGCGGCCGATCCTTGTGTTCGCGCGGCAGCACCACGCCCTTGTGCAGGGACTGCTTCAGCTTGCACTGTATCCGCACGATATCGGCGGGATTTACCTGTGGGTGCAGCTCCAGCGCAGCGTCGGCGAACGCGTGGATGTAGTGGCAGCACGGGTACGGCTTCAGCGCGATGCCCAGCGTGAACCAGGTCCCGCCCAGATCATGGCTCGGTCGCTTGTCGTCCGTGGGGACCTTCTGCAAATGGGACGCGTAGAAACCGCGTGGGCCTTCCAATACCGTCGCCGGCCCAAGGAACCCAGCGCGGCCTAGCGCCACGGCCGCAATCGCCGAATGCGCCGCCCACCCCGGCCCGAAGCGCTTCAGCCACGATCCGTTCTGTTCCAGGATGCCTGCCGCCTGGCTGCCGCACAGGCCCAGCGCCCGAACCAGCGCCGGGGCGTCCAGGCCACCAAGCCGTCCAGCACCCACAGTGCAAGCGAAGGCGCCCGCGATCGGGGTGGGATGAAAGCCCCGCTCGTGGAACTCGCCCGCGCCCACGGCGGCGATGCGGCAGCCGACCTCCAGCGCCGCGATGAAGCCGCACAGCAACTCTCGCCCGGTCGCCCCCCGAGCTTCGCCCGCGGCCAGGCAGGCGGCGAGCGCGTGGGCACTGGCGTGGTAGATGGCGCCGATATGGGTGTCGTCGAAGTCGAGGCCGTGAGCCAGGATGCCGTTCACCAACGCGGCAGACGCCGGCGGCAGCTTGGCGCCCGAGCCGATGGCCGTGGCTCCCGTCCCTTCGCCAAGTTCCCGCACGCCGGATAGTGCGGCTCGGCCGAAATCCCAGGTTGAGGACGCCAGCGCGATGCCCAGCGCGTCCAGGAAATGCTCCTTGGCCAGCGCCACCACGGTGTGAGGCACGATGTCGAGATCGAGGCCAAGTGCGAATGCGGCAATCACCTCCGCCTCCGTTTGGCTCGGCCCGATGACGAGGGGCGGGGTTGTGGGGCGGTCAATGGCGATTGCGTCTTGAGGCATGGTCATCTCCTTGAAGCCGTTGATGTTCCGCGGCGTGTGTCCGGTCATCCTTGTTGCGCGACCTCGTAGGCCACCGGTACGGCTTGCGGTCCCGGCGACCGGGCCGAAACCTCGGGATTGTCCAGCGCCTTGCGCCGTGTCTCGATGCCGAAGATGCCCACCACCGCGGCTTGCAGCAGCAGCGAGCCGGACAAGGTGAAGGTGATACCGCCCAATCCGCCCAGCGCGAGGATCGGCGGAATCACGTACTGCACGCCGGACGAGGACAGCCGGCCAATTGCCCCGCACAGCCCGGCGCCGCGCAGCCGAAACCGCGTCTCGAACAGTTCCGGCACGTAGACGGTGAACGCGATGGTGTTCGCAAGGCCGAGGCACACCGCGAGCACGAAGGCCGTGACCAGGAATACCGCGCCATGCGTGTACACCAGGCCCGCTCCGATGGCGGCGCCAACCGTGGAGAAGGCAACGATGCAGGGCTTGCGGCCGATCCGGTCGGTCAGCAGCGTACCACCTAGGGCGCCCACCGTCTTGCCCAGCGCCAGCACCATGGAAATCTGCAGGGCCGAGCCCAGCGTCATGCCCTCCTTGACGAATACGGTCGGCAGCCATTGCAGGAAGCCATACAGGGAGAAGTTGACCGTCACGTTGATCAGGATGCCGACAAGCGTGTTCCGCAGGACTCCCGAGGAGAACAGCACCCGCGACGACATGGGCGCCACAGCGGCTTCGGCCGGGACGTAGGGCGGCAGCGGCCGACCCGCCGCCACTTCGCCCTCAATCCGTTCAAGCAGCGCCGCCGCTTCGGCGGACCGCCCTTTCGATTCGAGCCAGCGGGGCGACTCCGGCATGGACTTGCGCGCGAACCAGACCCCTACGGCGGCCAGGCCGGGGATCAAGAACATCGCCCGCCACCCGAACGCCGGTATGACGAAATAAGCGGTGACGAGCGAGATGAAGAACGAGAAGTTCACGACCATGGCGATGGCCGTCATGACCTTGCCGCGGCTCTCCTTGGGCAGGAACTCAGCCAGCGTACCGTAGCCGACGACAATCTCCGCCCCAAGGCCGAGGCCCATGAAGAAGCGGCAAACGATCAGCAGGTCCATGTTCGGTGCGAAGGCGCCTGCGATGGAAGCGAAGCCGAACAGGGCGAGGTTCGCCTGGTAGCAAAAGCGCCGGCCAAAGCGGTCTCCTAGGACTCCCGCCAGCCACGCACCGCAGACCAGGCCTGCCAGGGTGACGGACACGAACGTCGCGTTCAGCGCCAGGGTGGACCACCCCGTCTGCACCAACGCCGCGAGCACCCCGCCACCCGAGTAGAGCTCGAATGCATCGATGAACAGCCCGGCCGTGATCAGCGCCACCAGCCGGTAGTGCCAGCCCGACATGGGCAGCCGGTCCATGCGCGGCCCGGCGTTTGGACTGCGGATCGTCTCGCTCATCTGGACTTAACCCTTCCCCGTTTTTGTTGTTCTGGTTACTGGCCTTCTATGAAGGCGTGGGATGCTCCTACTCCGCCGCATCCGACAGGGCGGTGACGGGCTGGGTAGTGGCCGAGGCGGCGCGTGTCACGACAGGGCGGTCGAGGCCCAAGTTCTCGCGCAGCGTGGTCCCGGCATAGTCCTCGTGGAACAGGCGGCGGCGTTGCAGCTCGGGCACCACGAGGCGACCGAAATCCTCGTAGGCGCCAGGTCGATGCGTCGCGGACAGGATGAAGCCGTCGCACGCTTCACCGGTGAACCAGGCTTCCAGCTCGTCCGCCACGTCCTTCGGCGTGCCGCAGAAGACCGGGCTTTCGTTGATGGTGCCCCGCTTGCTGAAAGTGATGAAGTCCTGCGGCGTCGGGTTGCTCTTGCCGCTGCGCTCGACCACGCGGCCCTTCAGGCCCAGGTTGATGCCGACCTTCGCCATCTGCGCGTCGCTCAACGGCTGCTCGAGCGGCACGGTGGCAAAATCGAAGTTCGTCACCTCGGAAATCAGCGTCAGGCTGTCCTCCGGAATCGCGAGCGCCTCGATGGCCGCGCGCTTTTCCTGCGCGGCCGAGCGCGTTTCCCCGATCACGGTGTAGATCGACCCGGCGAGCTTTACCTTGTCCGGATCCCGCCCAGCGTTGGATACCGCGTCCTTCAGCTCGCGCAACTGCTTGCGCGCGCCGTCCATCGTCTTGAGCGAGGCGAAGATCACCTCGCCCCACCGGGCGGCGAACGCCAGCCCGCGCCCGCTCTGCCCCGCTTGCATGATGACGGGATGGCCCTGCGGCGAACGCGGCACGGTGAAGGGGCCGCGCGACTTGAACCATCGGCCGGCGTGGTTCAGCGCCTGCACCTTGGCCGGGTCGGCGAAGAAGCCCGCTTCCTTGTCGGCAACGATGGCGTCGTCCGCCCAGGTGGCCCAGTGGCCCATGACCACCTCGATGAACTCGTCGGCGCGGTCGTAGCGCAGGTCGTGCTCCAGGTGTTCGTCCTGGCCGAAGTTGGCGGCCTCGGAGTCGTTCAAGGACGTGACCACGTTCCAGGCCGCGCGGCCTTCCAGCATGAGGTCGAGCGTCGCGAAGGTACGCGCCACGTGGAACGGCTCGTAATAAGTCGTGGAATAGGTGCCGCCTAACCCGAGACGGCTGGTCGCCATGCCCATCGCGGTCAGCAGCGGGATCAGATCCATCTTCACTGTGCGGATGCCGTGCCGCACGGCCGGCGCGTAATCGCCGCTGAGGTCGGGCATCGCCAGGCGGTCGTCGAAGAACGCCATATGGAACTTGCTTTCTTCAAGCGTGCGGGCGATGCGCTGGTAGTGCTTGGCCGAGAGGAAGTCCGGCATGGCGGCCGGGTGGCGCCACGAGCCGGGATAGTTGGAGCAGTTCTGGGCTTGGAGGAAGGCGATCATCGCCATGCCGCCGCGGCGCAGGTTGCGGTCCATCCACGTTCCTCCGGTATTATTCGAGCGAACCTACCCGGACCTAGCCCAGCCGCCGCAAATCGAATCCCTCTATAGGGCGCAAAGGAGATTCTATGGCAGCTCCGGGAGGCGCCACGTCATAGTGCCCCTCAAGCGCCCGGCTTGGCCGGCGACAAACGGTCTGGGGTCGGGAACATGAGCGGTGCCAAAGCCGAGTTTAAAATCCTCACCCCCGCAGGCATTATCGGCTACGGCATCCCGGCCGAGCACTTCTGGCGCGGAGTGGAGCGTGAACCGGACGCCATGATCGTCGATGCCGGGTCCACGGACCCCGGCCCCTACCTGCTCGGCCTCGGCAAGACCATCGTGGACCGCCAGGGCTACCTGCGCGACCTGGGGCTCGTGTTGCAGGCGGCGGCCGAGCGCCGCATCCCGCTCATCATCAGTTCCGCGGGTGGGCCGGGGATCGACGCCCACGTGGACGGCACCATCGCCATCATCCAAGAGATCGCCAGCGCCAAGGGCTATCGGTTCAAGGTGGCCGCCATCTACGCCAACATCGACAAGGCCGTGATCCACGCGCGCCTCGATGCCGGGCGCGTGACCGAGTGTGGGCCGTCCGGCACACTGACGCACGAGGCCGTGGACCAGACGGTGCAGGTCGTGGCGCAGATGGGGGCCGAGCCCTTCGCGCGGGTGCTGGACGAGCATCCGGACGTGGACATCATCGTGTCCGGCCGCGCCTATGACCCGGCGCCGCACGCTGGGTTCTGCATGCGGCACGGCATTGACCCCGGCGTGTACTGGCACATGGGCAAGATCGTCGAATGCGGCGCGGTCTGTGCCGAGCCGAAGGGCCGCGTGATCCTGGCGACCGTGCGGCCGGACAGCTTCGACCTCGAACCCATGAACCCCGCCGAACGCTGCACCCCGGCCTCCGTCGCCGCCCACACGTTGTATGAGAAAACCCGACCCGACCTCCTGTCCGGCCCCGGAGGCGTGCTGGACCTGCGCGGCTCCCGCTACGAGGCGCTCGACGACCGCCGCGTGCGCGTCAGCGGCAGCGTGTTCCGGCCGTCAAACAAGTACAGCGTGAAGCTGGAAGGGGCCGCGATCGTCGGCCACCGCTGCATCTTCATCGGCGGCATCCGCGACCCGATCCTGCTCGGACAGCTCGACAGCTTCCTGGAGAACGTGCGAGGGCGCGTGGCGGGGTTCTTCCCGGAGCTGGATTCGGGCGAGGCCAGCCTGATCTTCCACTGCTACGGCCGGGACGCCGTGATGGGGCCGCTTGAGCCGAACCGCCACAAGGTGCCGCACGAGGTGGGGCTGCTGGGCGAGGTGACCGCGCCCACGCAGGACCAGGCCAACGCCATCTGCTCCCAAGCGCGCATCACAGTGCTGCACATGCCCTACCCGGGCCAGCTCGCGACCGCCGGCAACTTCGCCCTCCCGCTGAACCCGCCGGAAAACCCGATCGGCCCCGTGTGCCGCTTCAGCATCTATCACCTTATGGAGGTGGACAGCCCGCACGAGCTGTTCCCCGTCCGGTTGATGGAGGTCTGCTGATGCGCAACAGCAGACTTCAGGACCTTGCCAAGGTCATCCGCAGCAAGAACTCCGGTCCGTTCGAAATCACCTTCGACGTGATCTTTGACGACGAGGCGATCTACCGGCAGGTCAAGCAAAGCGGTGCGCTGGATGAGGTAAAGGTGGGCAGCCTGTTCAACGTCCCGCCGGAAGACATCATTGTCTGCATGTTCTTCGACCCGGCCATGGCGTTCAAGCTGACGCTGCGCCGGCCCTGGGCGCAGGGCAGCGTGGGCGAGCGCGACACGTTCGGCGCGCAGCAGCACGCGCCGCTGCTGGACGTCGTCGTGCCTTGAAGGCTTCGCCGTCCGCAGTCCCTGGCGAGTCGCCGCCAAACACGATGGAGTTCGACACCAAGAGCCTGCGCACCGCCTTCGGCGCCTTCGCGACAGGCGTCACGATCGTGACCGCGCGCGGCTCGGACGGCGCCGACGCCGGGCTGACAGCCAACAGCTTCTCGTCGCTGTCGTTGCAGCCACCGATGGTGCTGTGGAGCCTTTCGAAGACATCCTCCAGCATCGACGTATTCCGGGACAGCGCACATTTCGCCGTGCACGTGCTCTCCGCCGAGCAGGAGGCGCTCTCGACGCGGTTCGCAACAAAAGACATCGAGCGGTTTGCGGGCGTATCAGTGGACCGCGGACCTGACTCAATCCCCATGCTGCGCGATTGTGCGGCCCGGTTCATCTGTCGAACGACCCACCGGCACGAGGGCGGCGACCACGTCATCTTCGTGGGCCAAGTTCTCGACTTCACCCATGCCGGCCATCCGCCCTTGGTGTTCCATGGCGGCCGCTACGGCATGGTGCTCCGCAAGGAAGCGAACCAGCCGGCTCCGCCGAGCGCTCTGGGAAGCAGCCTGTCCCCGAACGACCTGCTGTATCATGTCTCGAACGCCTACTTCCGGATCCGCCGGGCCGGCATCGAGGACATCCAGCGGCGCGGGTGGGCCGGCGAGGACTACGCCACGCTGAGCCTGCTGGGCCGCGAGGGCGGGCTGCGTTTCAGCGAGATCGCCACGCGCATTGAAGCCCGAGGCCGGGCCGTTACTCCGGAGACGGTCGTGCGCCTAGCCGAGCGCGGCCTGATCAACATCGTGCTTCCGGTGAGTAAAGACACTGAGGTGTCGCTGACCCTGAAAGGCCGCCAAGCCATGGTGGAGGTCATCGCGATCCATACGGCGAGCGAGGCGCAAGTTTTGGAAAGCTTCGACCCGAGCGAAGTGCAATTGCTGAAGCAGCTCCTGCGCCGCCTAGGAGAAGTATAGGTTCTGACGCACCGTCCAAACTGGAATAATAAAAAGTGAGGAAAAGATGCTTATCAGGCTTCGCCACCAGGCTCTGGGAATACTGTTTATGGCGGGGATCGTTAATTACATGGACAGGGCTGCATTCTCCATCGCGGCGCCGATCTTATCGCGGGACCTGCAGCTAAATCCGGCACAGCTCGGACTTGTCTTCAGCAGCTTCTTCATCGGCTATGCATTGTTCGCCCTGGTCGGGGGGTGGGCGTCGGATCGCCATGGTGCCCGCTTGGTCCTCGCCACGGCGATGACCTCTTGGTCGTTGTTCTGCGGGCTGACGGCCACCGCGATCGGGTTCGCCTCGCTGCTGCTCATCCGCATTCTGTTCGGGATGAGCGAAGGCCCGCTTCCCTCGGCGCAGAACAAGTTCGTCAGCAACTGGTTTCCGCGCGGCGAACAGGCCCGGGCACTCGGCGTCGCACTTGCCGGAGCGCCACTCGGCGGCGTGGTCGCTGCTCCGTTATTCGGGTTCATCGCGGCGGACTACGGCTGGCGGGCCACGTTCGTCGTCGCCGCCTTGATTGGCTTGGTCGTCGCCTGTGTCTGGCTACTCACCACCACCAACCATCCGTATGACCATCCCCGTCTTAGCGCGATGGAGCGTGCCGAACTCGACGCGCGAACAGTTGTCGCTGCTTCGGCCGGCGGCCCAGCTCCCCTATTCAGTACTATTGCCCGGCCCGAGGTGCTCGCCACCGCCTTCGCCTTTTTCGGTTATGCTTACCTGCTGTTCTTCTTCCTGTCCTGGTTCCCGACCTATCTCACAGATGAGCAACACCTCAGCATCAAGAGCATGAGCGTGGTCGCGGCCATTCCCTGGGTGCTCGGCGTTATTGGCAACCTGGTCGGCGGCTGGATTCTGGACACGGCATACCGCCGCACGGGTCGGACCTTGCAAGCGCGCAAGAGCATTCTGGTCGTCTGCTTGCTGCTTGCGGCTGCTTTCGTGGCGCTCGCGGGCACTGTCCATGGACTCAGCAGCGCGGTCGCGCTTATGGCCGTGTCGGTGTTCTTTCTCTACATTACAGGGCCCACCTACTTCGCCATCATCATCGACCTAGTGGACGCGCCGCGGGTCGGAGCAGCCAGCGGCTTCGTCCATTTCAGCGCCGCCCTCGCCGGCATCATCGCTCCATCCATTACCGGCTTTATGGTGCAGTCGTCGGGTAGCTTCGCTGGGGCTTTCATCCTAGCGGGTGTAGTTGCTTCACTGGGAGCGCTAAGCATTTGGGCTATCGTTCGCGTTCCTGTAAGTCTCGCCCAACCGGGCACGACGGCTCCCCGCCCGGTGCCCGGAGCGCCGATGGCGTGAGATCACACCTGTGACTGGACAAACCAGCCGGACATACGTCCTGGTGCATGGCGGTTTTCACGGGGGCTGGTGCTGGAGCCGCGTCGCGGACCGGCTGGCAGCGAGCGGGCACCGTGCATACACCCCCACGAACACCGGCCTCGGCGAGCGCAAGCACCTGCTCAGCAAGGAGATCACGCTTGAGACCTTCATCGAGGACATTCTGAACGTGATCGACGCCGAGGAACTGGAACGCATTTACCTGGTGGGACACAGCTTCGGCGGACGTACGGTAGCGGGCGTCGCGGACCGGGTGCCAGAGCGGATCGCCAGACTCGTGTTCCTGGATGCGAATGCGGTTGTGCCTGGCCGTTCCGCCATGGACGGGCTTAGCCCGGCCGTCCGCGACGAACGTCTAGACGCGGCACGGGAGCGGAACGGCGGCCTGGCGTTTGCCGTGCCGCCGGCCGAGAGCTTCGGCGTGACGATTGCGGATGATGCCGCGTGGTTGACACGGCGGATGACACCGCATCCAGTCAGTAGTTACGCGACACCGATCCGTCTCGACCATCCGGTCGGAAACGGCCTGCCCTGCACGTATATTCGCTGCACGCAGCCGTTCTATCCCGGCGTGGACGCGGGCGGGGCGTATGCCAAGTCCAGGCCTGATTGGCAGTACCTGGAAATCGCGACCGGGCACGATGCCATGGTGACGGCGCCCGAGGCGCTGACTGACCTGCTGCTCGACCTTGGCTGAGCAGGAACAGGTTAGTGCTTGAACCGCAATCTTCTGGAGCATTGGCGGGCATCCGCGTGCTCGACCTCAGCCGCGTCCTGGCCGGACCGTGGTGTGGACAGACGTTGGCTGACCTCGGCGCGGAGGTGGTCAAGATCGAGCGGCCCGGCAGTGGCGACGACACGCGCGGTTGGGGGCCGCCGTTCATGCCGGGCTCGGACGGGATGCGGACGCAGGAGGCGGCGTATTACCAGTCGGCCAACCGCGGCAAGCTGTCGGTTGCGATCAACGTCGCCACCTCGGAAGGGCAGGATCTTGTCCGAGCGCTCGCGGCAGACAGCGACGTGGTGATTGAGAACTACAAGGCCGGGTCGCTGGAAAGATATGGGCTTGACTACGCGAGCCTGGCGGCGGTCAACCCGGGACTGGTGTACTGCTCGGTGACGGGGTTCGGGCAGACGGGGCCGCGTGCTGCCGAGCCAGGGTACGACTTCATCATCCAGGGCATGGGCGGCCTGATGAGCATCACCGGCGAGCGGAACGACCGTCCGGGTGGCGGCCCACAGAAGGTCGGCGTCGCCTTTGCCGATCTGATGACCGGCATGTACGCGACCGTCGCCATCCAGGCCGCGCTGATGAGCCGGGCCCGGACCGGGCGGGGGCAATATTGCGACATCGCGCTGCTCGATGTGCAGATCGCGAGCCTGGGCAACCAGGGCATGAACTACCTGGCATCGGGCAGGGTGCCGGGGAGGTATGGCAACGCACATGCCAACATCGTCCCCTACCAAGTGTTCGACGCGAGCGACGCCCAGTTCGTCGTCGCCTGCGGCAACGACAGCCAGTTCGCGGCGTTGTGCGACGCGATCGGCTTGCCGACCCTGTCGCATGATCCACGGTTCACCCGCAATTCCGGCCGGGTGGAGCACCGGGAGCAGATCGTCGCGATCCTGGCCGGGCACTTCCAAACGGGATCAGCGGGGGAGTGGATCGGCCGTATCCATGCTGCGGGGGTGCCGGTCGGCGCGATCAACGACGTCGCGCAGGCCTTGCAGGAACCGCAGGTGCAGGCGCGCGGCATGCTGGTGGGGATCCCCCACCCGCTCAACCCGGACTTCGTCAGCCTTGGCAGCCCGATCAAACTGTCCGGCACGCCGGTGCAATACGTCCGTCCGCCGCCGATGCTGGGCGAGCACACAGACGCAGTGCTGCGCGACCGGCTTGGCTTGTCGGGTGAACGACTGGACCGCCTGGAGCAAGCGGGCGTGATCGGGCGCCTCGAACCCACCCATACACCTCGGAGATCAACATGATCCGCGACCCGGACACCCTGGACGGTATCCTCGATTCGATCCGCAAGTTCGTGAACGAGGCCCTGATCCCGCGCGAGCACGAGGTGGCGGAAACCGACGACATTCCCCTCGACGTCATCCAGGGTATGCGGGAACTCGGCTTGTTCGGCCTGACCATCCCGGAGGAGTATGGGGGCCTCGGCGTGACCATGGAGGAGGAGGTCAACATCGCCTTCGAACTGGGGCGTACCTCGCCCGCGTTCCGCTCCTACATCGGCACCAACAACGGGATCGGCTCTATCGGCATCCTGCTGGACGGGACGGAAGGACAGAAGTCGAAGTACCTGCCAAGGCTGGCGAGCGGCGAGCTGATCGGCTCGTTCTGCCTGACGGAACCGGACGCGGGGTCGGATGCCGCGTCGCTGAAGACCACGGCGGTGATGGACGGCAACCACTATGTCATCAACGGCACGAAGCGCTACATCACCAACGCGCCCCACGCCGGCATCTTCACGGTGATGGCGCGCACGGACGCGGCGATCAAGGGAGCCGGCGGCATCAGCGCCTTCATCGTGGAGCGGGACACGCCGGGCATCTCGCTGGGCAAGCCCGACAAGAAGATGGGGCAGAAGGGCGCCCACACCAGCGACGTGATCTTCGACAACGTGCGTGTCCCGACCGAGCAGCTGATCGGCGCCGAGGAAGGGGTAGGGTTCAAAACGGCGATGCGGGTGCTGGACAAGGGGCGCCTGCACATCGCCGCGCTGAGCGTGGGCGCGGCCGAACGGATGCTGGCAGACACGTTGCAGTATGCCCTGGAGCGCAAGCAGTTCGGCAAGCCGATCGCCGAGTTCCAGCTCGTCCAGGGAATGCTGGCCGACAGCAAGGCAGAGATCTACGCTGCCCGCTGCATGGTGCTGGATGCCGCACGCAAGCGCGATGAGGGTTTGGTCATCTCCACCGAGGCTTCCTGCTCCAAGATGTTCGCGACTGAAATGTGCGGCCGGGTCGCGGACCGTTGTGTGCAGGTCCACGGCGGCGCCGGCTACGTCAGCGAATACGCGATCGAACGCTTCTACCGGGATGTGCGCCTGTTCCGTCTGTTTGAAGGGACAACGCAAATCCAGCAGGTCGTGATCGCGCGCAACATGATCAAAGAGGCACAGGGGTAGGGAGGGCACCGTCAAGTTGGCGGCCGGCTTGTCGGGGCGTGTCTCGCCAGGTAGCCGGACGGGATGAGGGTCTCCGCTCCTCCCAGCTACGCCGGGCATCGCTTCCCGGCCGAGATCATCAGCCACGCAGTGTGGCTCGCAACAAGGCTGCAGCCAAGCGCCTGCTCAGGAAGCTGCTCAAGCGGCAGTGCCGGGCGCCGCGCGTCCTGATCACCGACAAGCTTGCCAGCTATGGGGCAGCGAAGAAGGAGATCATGCCGGGCGTCGAGCACCGGCAGCACAAGGGGCTGAACAACAGGGCAGAGAACTCGCACCAGCCGACCCGACGGCGAGAACGGCAGATGAAGCGCTTCAAGTCGCCCCTGCGGGCGCAGCGGTTCCTGTCCGTCCACGCCCAGGTCAGCAACCTGTTCCACCTCCGCCGCGATCATCTCCCCGCCGCCCGCTACCGCGCCGCCCGCACCCAGGCTTTCCAGACCTGGGCCGAGGTCACCGGCGTTGCCGCTCAGATGTAGCCATTGCGGTCGTTATCCCGCCCGTATAGCTCTCCGCAACCGCAGCAGAACAAGTTGACGGTGCCCCGGCGCCCTCCCCGACGTAGCGCCCTGGCGTGAAGAACAGGCCCGACCAGTGGGACGGCTGCTTGGGCTGGTCTGTCTGCGCCGAAGCCGCAGGCGTCAGAGCCAGCACGGCGGCCAGGGCAAGTGCCTGGGCCATTCCCGAGAGAAGCCTGTTTCCGACGAAGCCCCGCATCCCCTCCTCCCTCTCTCTGCATCCCGGCAACGACTTGGCGCTGGGTGCATGTCGGTGTCCGATCGTGCAATCCTGCCGTGTCACGAGTCCTCTACGGGCCGGAGGTGCGATGGATCGATCGCCAGCCAGGCTTCGGCGCCGATGGACGCCGCATCGCTGGGTGGCACGAGCACCCGAACCCTGCCGTCACCGGACCGGGGCTGGGCTACGAATTCCCACGTGTCCCCGAGAAAGGCCCGGGACTGGACCAGGACGGGGATGGCCGTAACATGCGATCCGGCCCCTGACGGCTCGGCCAGCAGGCGCGCCTCCTGCGGCCGCAACGAAAAGCTGTGCTCGCCGGGCTCGATGCAGTTCAGCGGGATCGCGAAGCCATCGAACCGCACCATCCTGCCGTCGGACACCCCGCGCAGAATGTTGGACCGGCCCAGGAACTCTGCGACGAAGCGGGTGCGCGGGCGGGCGTACAGCGCCTGCGGAGCGTCAACCTGCTCAATGCGGCCCTTGTTCATCACCGCGATGCGGTCCGACACCGCCATCGCCTCGGCCTGGTCATGGGTGACGTAGATGGACGTGGTGCCGAACTCGTCGTGGAGGCGGCGGATCTCCGTGCGCATCTCCTCGCGCAGGTTGGCGTCCAGGTTGGACAGCGGTTCGTCCATCAGCAGCACGCCAGGCCGCACCACCAAGGCGCGTGCCAGGGAGACGCGCTGCTGCTGCCCGCCCGACAGCTCCGCCGGGTAGCGTCCGGCCAGGTGGCCGAGGCGCACCACGTCCAGCATGCGCGCCACCCGGTCCTGGCGCTCGGCCGCGCTCACCCGGCGCATCCGAAGCCCGAACGCCACGTTCTGCGACACGGTCATGTTCGGCCACAACGCATAGCTCTGGAAGATCATGGACATGCCACGACGCTCCGGCGGCACCGTTGCGCCCGGTGACGACAGCACCGCCCCGTCCACCACCACTTGGCCGGCGCTGGGTTCCACGAAGCCCGCGACCATGCGCAGGGTCGTGGTCTTGCCGCAGCCGGACGGGCCCAGCAAGGACAGGAACTCGCCCGGGCGCAGCGCCAGGTCCAGCCGGTCCACTACCACCGCGAACCCGAACGACTTGCCCAGGCCGTCCAGCAGCACTGTGGACGTCATGGCCGACGATCCATGAAGTCGCGCCCGAGCATCAGAGTGCCCGCCAGGGCCACCGCCCCAGTCACCAGCAGCAGCAGGACGGAGATGGCGGCAAGCTGCTCGTACTGCCCCTGCTCGCTCAGCTCCAGCGTGAGCACGGACACAACCCGGCTTTGCGGGCCGGACAGGAACACGGCGGTGGACAGCTCCCGCGTGGCGACGATGAACACCAGAAGCCACGACCCGAAGACCGGTCCGCGCAGCACCGGCAGCACGACGCGCCAGAGCGCCTGGACGCGGCTGCCCCCGGCAATGCGCACGGCTTCCTCCAGCTCCGGGTTGAGTCGGCCGACCGCGGCCCCGGCATTGGTGAACGAGATGGGTACGAACCGGGTGGTGAACGCGATCACGACCAGCGTGCCCAGCCCATAGAGCGAGAAGGGCGGCACCGCATAGGCGGCGTAGAAGCAGATGGCCAGCACGATGCCCGGCACCGCGAACGGCGCCAGCGTCACCGCCGACCACAAGCCCGCCCAGGGCAGCAAGCGCCGCTGGGTAACGTAGCCGACGCCGAAGCCCAGCACGGTGCAGGCGGTGGCCGTCAACAGCGCATAGTCGATCGTGTTCAGCAGCGCACCCCGCACTGTTTCCTGCAGGAACGCTTGCCGGAGATTGTCGAGTGTGAAGTTCGCAGCCGACATGGGCTGGGCCCAGGCCCGGCTGAACGCCGTTTGCAGCAACACCAGCAGCGGCAGGGCCACCGTCGCTCCCGTGACGGCAACGGCGTAGGCGAACAGCATCCAGCGCCAGGCACCAAGGCGCAGGGGCTCGCGGCTGCCGCCCTTGCCGCTGACGGTCACGAACGACCGGCGGCGCAGCATCCGACGCTGCAACCACAGCAGGACCACGGTGATGCCGACCAGCGGCATGGAGTAGGCGGATGCCACCTCCAACCGGATCGGGTTCTCGAAGAACGCGGCGAGCTGGGTGGTGACCACGTTGAATCCCGCCGGGATCGCCAGCAGCGCCGGCGTGCCGTACAGTCCCAACGCCTCCAGGAACACCAGCAGTATCGCACCCGTGATCGCGGGCATCGCCAGCGGCAGCGTGACGCCGAGCGTGGTGCGCAGCGCGCCGGCGCCCAGGATCGCCGCCGCTTCCTCCATGTCTGTCGGCACTAGGTCGAGCGAGGAGCGGGTGAAGACGTAGATGAGCGGGTAGGAGTAGAGGGCCGTCACCACCGCCAGCCCAGTAAACGAGAACACGTTGAACGGCCCGGCCGCAGCCCCGGTCAGCGCCACCCAGGCCCGGTTGAGCCAGCCGGCGTTCGGGCCGCCCAGCAGGATCCAGCCGATCGCGCCCACGAAGGGCGGGATCAGGAACGAGCCTACCACCAGCCCGTGGAACACCCGGCGGCCCGGCAGGTCCGTCCGCGACACCGCCCAGGCCATGGGCACGGCAAGCACGGCGCCGATCGCGGCCGCGACCGCGCCCAGCTCCAGCGAGTTGACCATCGCCTGCACATAGCGCGGGCGGCCGAACGCAGCCGCGTAGTTGCCAAGCGTCAGCCCGTGCCCTCCTGGGTCGCTCAGGCTGAAGTGGAGGAGGTGGTAGAGCGGGTTGGCGACCAGGAACACCAGCACTGCCAGCAGCACGACCGCGACGGGCACGGTCGGGTCGGGCAAGCCAAGGCGCAGGCTACGGGCCGGGAGAACGGGAGCGACCGCAACATCTGCGGGACCGGGCGGCGCCATGTCAGCGCCCGGTGAACCGCGGGCGGCGCTTTTCCATGAAGGCGCGGCGCCCTTCCCTGAAGTCCTCGCTGTTCATGCACGCATCGCCCAGCCGCTTGGCCAAGCTGGGTTCGCGCTGCTCCGGGTCGAGCAAGAGCTGGGCGATGGTCTGCTTGGCGGCGTCGATGGCGAGCGGGGCGTTGCCCGCGATCGTGCGGGCCAGGTCCATGGCCGTGTCCGCCACGGCGGCCGGCGGCACGATCCGTTCCACCAGGCCGATGCGCAGCGCTTCGGCACCGTCGATGCGCATGCCGGTGAACATCAGCAGCCGGGCCCAGGCCGGGCCAACCAGCGACACGAGACTACGCAACCCGTCCCAGCCGTAGGCGATGCCGAGGCGCGCGGCGGGGATGCCGAAGCTGCTGGTGTCGGCGGCGATGCGCATGTCGGCGAGCATCGCCACCAACAGGCCGCCACCCAGGCAGAAGCCGCGGATCGCGGCGATGGTCGGCTTGGGATAGAGGGCAAGCAGGTCGCGCGCTTCCTGGCTGCGCCGTGCGTATTCCTCGGACGAGGCGGCGTCGTGCCGCACCTTGTCGAACTGGCTGATGTCCGCGCCGGAAGCGAAGGCGTCGTCGCCAGCGCCGGTCAGGACCACGACGCGGATCGCCGGGTCGTCACGGTGCGCGCGCAGGGCCTGGCCCAGCCCTTCCCACATTTCCAGCGACAGGGCGTTGCGCCGGGCCGGGTTGTTGATGGTGACCAGGCCGACGGGGCCGTCCGATCCCTGGATGATCTTGCCATCGGCCAGATGCACCTCCGTGTCCGCCTCCGCCCGTGGCCGCACAGTTGCACCGTCGCTCATGCCGGGTTCTCCTCGTTGGACTGGGATTTGTAAGCCGGTTCCTTCTCCGCCAGGCGCAGCCTGACCCGGCGCGACGCGCCCGGCTTCCAGGCGCGGTGCAGGACCAGCACAGCCGTCAGACGCCGAAGGTGTCGCGCCACTTCTCCGTCAGCTCGGGAAGCTCCTTCGTGATCTCCTCGACGGACGGGCGCACGGTCTTGAGATCGGCCAGGCTCTTGTAGCCGGGCGGCAACGCCACGTCCGTGCGCAGCGGCAAATCGAACTCCTCGACGTCCTCCCCGGCCGTTTCCCGCCCATAGAGGAACTCCATGAACAGGCGTGCCGCATTCGGGCTTTTCGTGCTCTTCATGATGCCGGAGCCGGAAATCATCAGCACGGAGCCGTCTTCCGGGTAGGCAGGCGCAACCGGGCTGCCGGCCGCGGCGTCATGAAGAACCAGCGACGCCGGGCTGGCGCCGAGGCTGCGCTCGCCCGAGGAAAGCACCGTCACTGTGTCGATGATGGATCGGCCGACATGCGGCTTCAACGCGGCAAGCTGCTCGAAGTACTCCCAGCCGAACATCTTGGTCATCTGCACCACCCAGGTACCGACGAAGCCGCTGAAGCCGGGGTGGCCGACCACCAGCTTGCCACGCCACTTCGGATCGACGAAGCCCTTCCACCCGGACGGAACATCGGCGGGCTTGATCTGGCGGGTGTTGAAGCCGAAGCCGACCGTGGAGGCGTTGGCGATCTGGTAGGCCTGGTCGGGATCGACGTCGCGGAACCGCGGGTCGATGGCATCCGTGCGCAGGGGCTTGTAGGGAAGGAGTTGGCCCATCTGCTTCAGCGCGACGTAGTGGCTCATGTCCGTGGACGCGAACACGTCGCAGTTGGCCACATTGGCGCGTATGTCCTGGCTGAGCCGCTGGAACGCGACCTGGGCCGTGGTTCGCACGACGTTGACCGGGATGCCAGGATAGGCTTTGCGGAACAGCGCCGCGTGCTTCTCCGCCCGGTCCGATGGCCAGTAAGCGACGTACCAGGTGACGCCGCTCTCGGCCTTGGCCTTGGCGTAGAGCTCTGCCAGCGCGGCCTCGTGGGGATCGGCGGCTTGCGCCAGGGTCCGCCCGCCCTCCCCCAGCACGGCCGCACTCGTTGCAAGGCCGGCGGTGAAGTTCCTGCGGCGCATGGTCATTCCTGGCTTCCCGTTCCCTCGCAGGGCTTCCTGCAGCCCTTTGATCAGCATGACAGCATTGATCTAAAGGATACGCAATGCACTTATAAGCATACAGACGGGGATGCAACGGATGCGCACTAAGGCCAGCGACCGGCTGCTCAGGCGGCTGCAGGACGACATCGAGGCGGGAACGCTGGCGCCCGGCGACCGGCTAGATGAGCAGGCGCTGGCGGAGCGGTTCGCCGTATCCCGCACCCCGGCGCGCGAGGCGCTGCTGCGCCTGGCCGCGTCCGGGGCGGTGCGCATGGTGCCGCGGCGCGGCGCGGTGGTGAGCGGCGTGTCGCCCGCGCTCGCCATCGGCATGGTGGAGGTGCTGACCGCGCTGGAAGCGGAGGCGGCAGGGCTGGCGGCCCGCCGCATGGATCCGGCCGGGCGTCGGCAACTGGCGGCCGCGCACGCCGCCATGGCCAATGCGGTCGAGCAGTTGGACAGCGACAGCTACATCGCCGGCAACGCCGGGTTCCACGCCCTGATCCACGCCGCGGCCAGCAACGCCTTCCTGGCCGAGCAGGTCGCCGCGGTGCGCCGCCGCATGCGCTTCTACCATCGCAGCAGCCTGACCCGGCCGGCGCGGCTCCGAGCGTCCTGGCAGGAGCACGGCCTGGTGCTGGACGCGGTCCTCAAAGGTGACGAGGGCGGCGCACGCGAGGCCATGCGCCAGCACATCCTGTTCGGCGGCAAGGTCTTTTCCGACATGCTGGCCAGCCTGGCGGTGGGCAGCGATGACGCGCCAAGCCTCCCCGGTCCGGCCGCATGAGGACGTTCGCCATCCGCACCCGCCGGCGCAGCGGTCCCAAGGTGCTGGATTACGAGGAGGTTGACCTTCCCGGACCCGGCCTGGGCGAGGTGCCGATGCGTGCGGCGGCCAAGATCCCGGCGGCGGTCGCCGCCGGCCATGAGGAGGTAATGGACATGCTGACTGAGGATTTCCTGGACCGCGCCGTCGTGGCCCACCGGGCGCTGCAGTCCCGCGCCATCACCGATGCCTCGGCGCTGGTTCCGTGAGCGCCGGTTCAACGGCCGTCCCTGCCCCGGCTGCCTTGCCGTTGTCGGGCCTGCGCGTGCTGGATTTGACGCTGGCCCGGGCCGGTCCTACCTGCGTGCGCCACCTGGCGGACTGGGGCGCCGACGTGGTCCGAATCGAGCCGCCGGGCGAGGAGGGCGGCGAGGTCGCCGGCAAGCGTACCGGGTCGGACTTCCAGAACCTTCATCGCAACAAGCGCTGCCTCCAGATCGACCTGAAGCACCCCGATGGCCACGCGGCTTTCATGCGCCTCGTGGCGGGCGCGGACGTGTTGGTGGAGAACATGCGGCCGAACGTGAAGCACCGGTTAGGCATCGCGTGGGACGACATCCATGCAGCCAACCCGCGCGTGGTCTATGGCAGCATCAGCGGCTTCGGCCAGGACGGGCCATACGGCCACCGGGCCGGCGTGGACCAGATCGCCCAAGGCATGGGCGGGCTGATGTCCATCACGGGCTTGCTCGGCGGCGGACCCTTGCGCGTCGGCATCGCTATCGCCGACATGACGGCCGGCAACCTGCTCGCCTTCGGCATCATGGCGGCCCTGCACGACCGGGAACGCACCGGGGTGGGCCGCTGGGTCACCACCAGCCTGCTGGAAGCGCAAATCTTCATGCTGGACTTCCAGGCCGCGCGCTTCCTCATGGAAGGCGAGGTGGCGGGACAGTCCGGCAACGACCACCCGACCATCATCCCGCAAGGCGTGTTCCCGGTCAGCGACGGGTTCATCAACATCGCCGCCGCGTCCGACCGGCTGTGGTCCCGCATGTGCGCCGCCATGGAGCGGCCGGACTGGGCCGCCCACCCGGGCTGGTCCACACGCGAAGGCCGCAGCCGCGACCGAGCTGCCGTCAACGCCGCCATCGCCGACGTCACCCGCCACCGTCCGGCGGCGTACTGGGTTGCGCTGCTGGAGCAGGCCGGCGTTCCGTGCGGCCCGATCCATGCAATCGACGCGATGTTCGACGATCCTCAGGTGCGCCACCTCGGAATAGCGACGCCTCTGCCCGGGGGCGGCACAGTGATAGCCTCGCCGATCAACCTGTCGGGCGTGGGCAAGGACGTGCGCCTACCGGTACCCGGCCCAAACGAGCACACGAGCATCATATTGGCGGAGGCTGGCTACGACCCAGCAGGGATCGCAACCCTCCGGGCGAAGGGAGCCGTCCGGTGATCCGAATCGCGGGATGACCAAGCCACGCCGGTTCAGCGCGCCGGCCTCTGCTTACGCCCGGGTGTCCGGGTCGCGGATCGTCTTGATGGCACCGGTCGGCACATTGAGGCCGATCCCTCAGCCTGCAACGCGCAGACCAGCTCGACGACGGGAGCTAGCGAGCGGCCGATCCGATCCAGCTTGCAACCTACCAGCGCGTCGTCCGCCCGGACCACGTCCAGCGCACGGGCGAGGCTGGGTCGGTCGGCGACGGTGCCCTGCACGTGTATTCTAAGATGCGTCCCGCCTCCAAACCAGCGGCGAGTAGGGCGTCGCGCTGGAGGGCGAGGCTTTGCTCGGCCGTGGACACCCCCATGTAGCCGACCAGCACTGAAGCATCTTCCCGCCCCTTGCAGGAACGGTAGCAGGCCAGGGTTCACGGGGCAGAGGAAGATGCACGGCGAAGACTGCTGAAAACGAGTCGGTGTGGATAGGCCGCTGCTTTGCAACAAACGGAGGCGGAGATTTGCTGAACAAGCCTATCTGCAGCTGTCCGCTTGCCTGCCGAAAGGTTGGTTAGGCTCTCGCCATCGCAAAAAGCCGTCTTACTTCGCCCGCCACGTGCTGAACGGCGGGGTCCTGCCCTCGGCGACGTTGTCACGTCAGTTGCAGTCTGAAGTCGTCGGTGCCTCAAACCGACTATGCGTTGGAGGTCTCGTCCACCGGGTTTAGATTGACCGGTGAAGGAGACGCGCCATGCGGACCACCATTCTGCTGTTCCATCCCGACTACGCCAAATCGAAAGCCAATCGTGCGCTGGCGGACGCCGCGCGGCCGCTCGATGGCGTCGAGATCATCGACATGACCGCGCTCTACCCGGACAATCGGATCGACCTGGATGCAGAGGTCGCGCGGATGTTCGCCGCCGACCGCCTAGTGTTTCAGTTCCCGGTTCAGTGGTATTCCACGCCGCCGCTGCTCAAGGCATGGCAGGACACGCTGCTCACCCGCATGTACTACATCAACGCCAAGACGGAAGGCGAGCGGCTGCGCGACCTGCCCGTCATGGTGGCGGCGACGGCAGGCAACGAGCCATCCGCCTACACTCCGGAAGGCGTCAACCTATTCTCGCTCGAAGAGCTGCTTAAGCCGCTGCACGCCACTTCGCACCGCTGCTACTGGCGCTGGAGCGAGCCGTTTCTGATCTACCGATCCAACAAATCGTCATCTGAGGAACTTGCCGAGGCGGGGCGGCGCTATGCTCGCCGCATCAGCGCATGGGCTGAAGCAATACCGAGACACTAGCCTGCTGTTAAGGATGTGGAAATAAGCCGACTGTTTCGGGCGCAACTTACATTAGGCGTAGCTGAATGTCTGAGGCTAGAATGGGAGTTAGACCCTCATGATCGATGCGGCTGAGCAAGTCCCAGGCATTTATCGGCGTCGAATAGGAGAGGTGCTAGTAACCGCACTATTTGACGGCAGCTTCGTCATGCCACCAGAAGTTTGTGTGGGTGCGACTCCGGAAGAACAGGATGCCATCCGGCGCGCGGCAGGGCTTACACCGCCATTCAGCATCGTAATTAATACGTTCATGCTGCAGTGGGCAGAGAGAACGATGTTGATCGACGTCGGAGCCGGCGACACCATGGGGCCGTCAGTCGGAAGGCTTGCCGCCAATCTCAGAGCGGCAGGAGTTACGTCCGACGACGTGAATGCTGTCGTCTTGACGCATCTTCATGCTGATCATGCTGGTGGATTGACCGACACGGCTGGTATGCCAGCCTTTCCAAATGCGGAGCTTTACCTTTCCGAAGCCGAGCTGGCTCACTGGACGAGCGATGCTGCAAGGGAAGCGGCACCTGAGTTCTTACGATCCAGCTTCGATCTCGCGCGACGTAAAATTGCTCCATATGCCAGGCGGACCAAACATCTCATCAGGGATGGGGTGCCTCCCGGCTTCCAGGCTGTGCCATTGCCGGGTCATACGCCAGGTCATACTGGCTATCTGATCAAGCGCGAGGGCGAGAAGCTACTCATTTGGGGAGATGCTATGAGTGTGCCGGCCCTGCAGGCGCCTTGGCCAGACGTGTCCCTCATATTCGATACTGACCCGGAGCTTGGCATCTCGACTAGGCGCGGCGTTTTAGAACGTGCTGTAGCCGAAAACCTGCTTGTCGCCGGTATGCATTTGCCGTTCCCCGGCTTTTCCCGTGTCGCGAAAGCAGGCGACGGTTTCGTCCTTCAGCCCGAACCAGGATAGTGCGGATGCCCTCGCCCGTGTAGTGGCCGCGTTCCCGCTGGCGGTCCAGGCTGAGTGGCGCACCGCCTCGCGCGCTTCGCGGGCCACACCGGATAGCTGGCCACCGTCGAAGCGCTTGTAGGTGACACGTGCGCAACATTGGGCGATGTTCGGTGTCAACCGAGGCCTCCACGTAATAACCGACGATGCAGCTGCCTCTGCCGCTGATGGCCATGGAGCGCACGTCCGGGTAGCTTAACGAGACCTGCCCAGGGTTCCCTCGTTGTGGACCTGTTCGGCGTTCGAACTTTCACCTTGTCGTCCCGCAGGCCGAAGATCAGCGCCGCTTGCTCGCGTCGGATCTGGACGCCGCGGTGCTCCAGCAGTTTCATAACCGATCCACGTCGGCCGGACCGCCCGCGATACCGACCCCGATCAGGCACGGCCGAAGGTGCGGAGCTCGTGCTTCGTCACCACGGCGGGGCGGTGTGGAACTCCGTGACAACCTCATCAGCGCTCCGCGGCCAAAGTCTGGGCGTCCTGAAAAGATTGGATGATGTGCTCGTCCAGCGTGCCGACCGGATCGTCAAGCCATCCCGCGACGGCGTGGGTCAGCGTCGCCAATCCCATCTGCGCCGCCAGGGTCGCCAGCCGATCGGCGACGCCGCGCTCCCGCAGCGCCGACGCCAATGCGACGGTCAGCGCCCGCGTCTTGGCAAGCGCCCGTTCCTGAAGCGCTGGGCTCGCTTCGATGATCCGCCGCTTGGGCAGGGTCGAGGCGCGGTTCTCGATAAACAGCGGCTCGGTGGCGCGACAAGCGAGGATCATCGCCGCCCACGGGTCAAGCTCGGGCGGGGCAGCCGTGATCGCGCTGGTCAGGGTGGCGCTCAGCACGGCCTCGCCGTCGAACAGCACCTCCCGCTTGTCCGGGAAATGGCGAAAGAAGGTGCGCTCCGTCACGCCCGCCTTGGCCGCGATCTCGGCCGTCGTGATTCGGTCGTAGCCGTGCGCCTGGTATAGCGCCAGCGCCGCATCCTGCAGGCGGCGGCGCACGTCTTTTCGGCTCCCCGACATGGACCTCCTACCCTATTGTCAGCGGCTGACGATCATCCTACATCGTCAGCCACTGACGATGTGATCGGAGCCCTACCATGCCTGACCTGGGAGTCGCCACCGGCACCATGCGGACCGTCCGCTTCCACGGCTATGGCGAGCCGGCCGACGTGCTCAGGCTGGACCATGCGCCGATACCGGCGCCGAAGCCGGGCCACGTCCGCGTCCGCGTCCACGCCTGCGGGCTCAATCCCGCCGATTGGGCGCTGTGCCGGGGGCTGTTCGCGGGGGACCTGCCGCGCGGCATCGGCCTCGACGTGTCCGGGACGGTCGAGACGGTGGGCGAAGGCGTGACGCACGCGGCGGTCGGCGACCGCGTGCTCGGCGTGCCCGCGTTCCAGGAGTATTCAAGCGCCGGCGCTGCGGACCATGCGGTCCTGTCGGTCTGGACGCCTGTTCCCGAGGGGTTGGACCTGGTGGAAGCCGCCGCCCTACCGATGGCGATTGAGACCGCCTATCGCTGCCTCGGCATCCTTGGCCCGGCGGCCGGCTCGACGCTGCTCGTCTATGGCGCGGGCACGATGATCGGGTTCGCCGCCGTCCAGATGGCGCGGATGCGGGGCGTGAGGGTGATCGCGGCCGCCGGCGACACCTTCGCGGCGCAGCTCCAGGCGTTCGGCGCGATGGTCACGCCCTATGGCGACGGCTTGGGCGAGCGGGTGCGCGCTCTCGTCGGCGTTCCCGACGCGATTCTCGACGCCGGCCCGATCAGCGACGTGCTGCCCACCCTCGTCAGCATTGCCGAAGACGACGCGCGCCGGATCGTCACCGTCAGCAATCATGGTCCCACTGCGGAGACGCTGGGTGTTCGCACCAGCTTCGAGGGCACGCTGAGCTACGGGGCGCTCGGCGAGTTCGCCCGTCTCGCCGCCCAGGGCCGCTTCACCGTCCCCGTCGCGCGCACGTTCCCGCTGGAGGACTGGCATAGCGGGCTGGAGGCCAGCATGGGCGGGCACGCGCGTGGCAAGCTGATGCTCATCCCAGACGCTTCGGCGAGCTGAGCCGAATAACCGAGTGTTTGCGAACGGAGCTTCGGTGCACTGCCGGCTGACGGGCTCGGCATCACTCGACCACGCGCTCGTCGTAGCGCCTCCTGGCGTCCTTGAGGCGCTCCGTTTGGCCGAGCGCCCAGCCAGCCAGCGCCCGCACAGGTCCTAGAACCTCACGGCCCATGTCGGTCAGCTCATAATCTACGTGGGGCGGCCTGGTCGGCATCACCGTACGCGTGACATAGCCGTCGCGCTCCAGCCCGCGCAGCGTGCTGGTGAGCACCTTTTGCGAGATGCCGATACGGCGACGCAAGGCATTGAACCGCAGGCTGCCGTGCTCGAGCGAGACGATGATCAGCATCGACCACTTGTCTCCCACCCTGGCGAGCGTCGCGACGAGCATGCGGCAGGTCTCGGGCGGCAAGTCGGTCGTGCGTGGTTTCGTCAAGGTGCCTCCTTGAAGCGCGGCCGAGCCTCGGTCTAGTCCAGTTACCAAAGGATACCATAGCCGTAGAGGAGTTGGACGAAAGATGAATGCAAGCGTGGAACAAACACCGGTGCTGGTCACCGGCGGTTCTGGCTACCTCGCCGGCTTCATCATCATCCAATTTCTTGAGGCGGGCCGAGCCGTCCGAACGACGATCCGCGATCTCGCCCGAGCCGATGAGGTCCGTGCCATCCTGGAGCGTCACGTGCCGACGCGGCGGCTGGATTTCCATGCTGCCAACCTGCTGTCCGACGCCGGTTGGGACGAGGCGATGCAGGGATGTGGACAGGTCGTCCACGTCGCCTCGCCCATGCCGGTGCGGGAGTATCGGAACCAAGACCTCGAGAAGCCGGCGCGCGAAGGCGTTCGGCGCGTGATGGAGGCGGCGCGGCGCGCCGGAGTCCGCCGTGTCGTGATGACGTCCTCCACGGCTGCCGCGAGCCCGCGCGTGTTCGGAGGAACGCCAGCAGACGAGACCGTCTGGACGGATCTCTCGGACAAGAGCGTCGGCCCCTACGCGCGATCCAAGACGCTTGCCGAAAAGGATGCTTGGGCACTGGCCGCCGCTGCCGGAGACGAGCTCGCGCTCACCACCATCCTGCCCGGATTCGTACAGGGGCCCGCACTCGGGCCGTCCGTCTCGGGCTCGCTGGAACTGCCGTTGCGCATGCTCACCGGCCGTCTCCCGCTCGTGCCTCGCGTGAGCTTCTCCGGCGTGGACACGCGTGACGCGGCCGAATTGCATATCAGGGCACTGACGGACGACGGCGCCCGCGGCAAGCGGATCATCGCCGCCGGCACGCCGCTGTGGTTTTGGGAAATCGCCGCCGCGCTGAAGCGGCACCTGGGCGAGAAGGCCTCGAAAGTGTCCACGCGTGAGGCCCCCGACTGGCTGATCCGCGCGGCAGGCTTGTTCAACCCCGACGCCCGTTTCCTGGCGGCCGACCTTGGCAAATACCGTAGCTACACTTCGACCAGGGCCCAATCGATCCTAGGCCGTCCGTTACGCCCGCTGGAGGAGGCGGTCATCACCGCAGGCGAGAGCCTTGTTCAGTACGGATTGGTCCAGGTCAAGTAGGGGTAGTGCAGACGGCTTGCTGCTGCTTTGGCAGTGGGAATGCACTCCCCTGCCAACCGCTCAGGCGGCCGAACCGCTCGCGCGGGGCGTCCACCATGCGTTGCAGGTCCGCGCGGTGGGACACGTCCACTGCGGGCGCCAAGCACCAGCCACGCGCCCCGTTCGGCCAGCAGCCGGGCATGGCCGCGCCGCAGCAGGCACTGGCGCCGGTGATGGCGACCACCTTGCCGGCGATGCCGTCGCCCGGCGTCCCGCTCACCACGCCACCACGCCGGTATCGTCGAAGAAGCCGCCGTTCGGCCCGTCGCCGGGCAGGGTGGCCAGGCGCACGCCGATGGCCGCCCCCTGCGCCGGCGTCCGGCTCCCCTGGCGCCCGTTCAGGTCGGTGGCGGTGTAGCCGGGACAGCCCGCGTTGACCCTGAAGCCGAGCGGGCCGAGTTCCTTGGCGAAGGCGACCGTGACGGCGTTCAGCGCGGATTTGGAACTGTTGTAGCCGAGCAGGTTCACGTGGGCCATCGGCGCGCCGAAATCCGACGCCCAGGCGAGCGAGCCGAGGCTGCTGCTGATCATGACGATGCGCGGGGACGCAGACGCCCGCAGCAGCGGCAAGAAGGCGTGGGTGGCGCGGATGGTCCCGAACACGTTCACCTCGTAGAGCGCGCGCACGCTCGCGACCGTGTCCCCGCTCGGCGGCCCCCAACCCGCGGAGATGCCGGCGTTGTTCACCAGCGCGTTCAGCCGGTCCGTTTCCCCGGCCAGGGTCGCCGCGGCCGCCGCCACGCTGGCGTCGTCCGCCACGTCGATGCGGAGCGCGCGGGCGTCCAGGCCCTCGCTCCTCAACGTCGCGACGGCCGACTCGCCGCGGCCGGGATCGCGGCTGCCGACCCAGACCCGGTAGCCCAGCCGCCCGAGCCCGCGGGCGATCTCCAGCCCGATGCCCTTGTTCGCGCCGGTGACCAGCGCCGTCGATTGACTCGCCATTGGGTGCCTCCGTGTCGCTCCCGAGGTGGCACGTGCCGGGCGGCGGCGGATGTCCGTTCGCATCGTCCGCTTGCCTGATCCGCTCAAACCGGGCCCGCTGGCTGGCCCGGGCCGCTTGCCGGGCCGCGCACCGCGCCCGATATTCGGCCGATGCAGGGCGCGCTGGACGGGATCCGTGACGTCGTCGAACGGCACGCGGCCGGCCGCCGCCGGCCGAGCCCCCTACCGCGCGTGGCGCTCTACAAGGATGAGGCAGCGCCGCAGCCGGTGTCGGGGATCTACCCGCCGATGATGGCCATGATCGTGCGGGGAACCAAGGAGATCGCCATCGGCGACCGGCGCCTACGCTACGACCCGGCCAGCTACTTCATCGCGACTGTCGAGTTGCCGGCCTCCGGCTGCGTGCGGCTGAACCAACCCGACGAGCCGTACCTCGCCGTCAGCCTGGACCTGGACACCGACGGGCTGGCGCCGCTGCTGCCCGGAGCAGCCGAGATGGCGCCGCCGGTTGAGGCGGCCTTCGCGGTCAACCCGGTCACGCCCGAGTTGCTGGACGCCTGGCTGCGCCTGCTCCGCCTGCTCGACACGCCGGGGGACATCGCCGCCCTCGCGCCGCTATGCGAGCAGGAGATCCTGTACCGCCTGCTGCAGGGGCCGCAGGGCGCCGTGCTTCGGCAGATCACCCGGGCCGACAGCCGCCTGTCCCGGGTGCGCCGCGCCATCGCCCTGATCCGCGCCCGCTACGACCAGCCGATCCGCATGGAGACGCTGGCGGATCATGCCGGCATGAGCCCGGCCTCCTTCAACCGCCATTTCAGGTCGGCCACGGCCATGAGTCCGCTGCAATACCAGAAGGCGCTGCGCTTGCAGGAAGCACGACGGCTCATCGCTTCCGGCCGTGAGGTGACCGCCGCCGCCTACGCGGTCGGCTACGAGAGTGCGTCCCAGTTCAGCCGCGAGTATGCGCGCATGTTCGCTGCCCCGCCCTCGCGCGATATGGGACGGCTTGCGCCCTCACCGTCAGGGGATCGCCGGGCAGAGGCCGCGTAGCTGGCAGGCCAGGAACCAGGGCCAGGCCCCGCTAATCGGTGCCGGTCTCCTCGGGTCATGGTGACCGACAAGCTGGCCAGCTACGGGGCGGTCACGCGCGCGATCGCGCCGGGCGTCGAGCACCGGCAGCACAAGGGCCTGAACAATAGGGCGGAGACGTCGCACCAACCCGCGCGGTGCCGAGAGCGGTAGATGCTCGACCACGTCAGACCTCTCTGCCGATGAGGCGGTCCGCCGAGAACCGGCCGCCGCCACGAAACGAGATGTGGAGCGCAACGAACCCCATGAGGAGCGCATACTCCAAGCCGCGGTCGGTCCAGGCGAAGACAGGGTAGTGGACCACGCAGATGCATGCCATCTCGATGGCGATCATGGGTGCCACGATCCGGGTCAGCAGGCCGAGGGCAAGAATGGCCGCGCCGCCGCTCTCTAGGAAGGCGGCGAAGTAGGCGAACTGGGCCGGCGCCGGGAAGTGCAGCCTCGTATCGATGAAGCTGGTGGCGCTGGCCAAGGGATCGCCCATGCTGCCGTGCCCGGCGCCCAGGACCTTGGGCAGGCCATGCGTGAGCAGGATCAGGCCGAAGGCGATGCGGAGCACGGCGTAGCTCGCCGGCCGCGCGCCCGCGTACAGCCTGGCCAGACCCGGGAACACCAGGGGAGTCCGACCGTGGGCGGCGGCCGCGCCCCGCGGCACGGCCTCGAAACTGGCAGGCATCGGATATTCCTTCCCACTCAGGTTATCGCGGGGACCATGCCGGCGGCAGGGCGCCAGGAGACCCGGTGACCCGTCGCGCACTGTCCCCGCCCGCTCACCGGGCCGGACGGGATGGTTGGGGGCCGTGGCCCCCGCCCCCTCAGCCCTCAGGCTTGGCCCGGTGTTCGTCGGGAATGACGTAGACCACGTCAGCGCGGCCATAGCCGCCGTCGGGCACCTCCTCGATCAGCACCATGGTGGTGGGGCGGACCGCCTCGCCGAAATACTCGGCGAACATGGACGTCGTCCGGTGGATCCACTCCTCCTTCTGCGCTTTGGAGAGGGCGGCCTGTGGCACCTTGAAGTTAGCGAATGGCATGGATGTCTCCTTGGTCGACGTTGCCGCTGGGACGGCGGGATCAAGCAGGCCAGCCAGGCCAACCTGCCCAGGAATTGGGGCGCCCGTGACCTGTGGTCCTGCGTGGCGCCCGGTTCAGTCGCGCTTGGCTTGCTCTGCCGGTCGCCGCAGGTCCGCGAACCCGATCCGGTCGAGGAACTGCTCGCGAACCCGGTCGATCACCGCGTAGGATACCGAGGCGCCGTCACTCGCCGGATCGACGACGACGCGGAAGGGACGCCGGCCGTGTTCTGCGTTCACGACGGCCGCCACGGCCCGCGCTACCTCCGCCGGGTCGGCGTTTTCCGGCACGGTGCCCGCGAGCGCCTCCCTCATGCGGTCGGCGAAACCGTGCGGCCAGTTGTCCGCGTAGGCGGCCGCACGGTCTCCGTCCGCGGGCGCGCCGGCGTTGGCGAAGTGGTTGGTGCCTGTGGTGAACGCGCCCGGCACCACGATCGAGCTTTCGATGCCAAGTGGCGCCAGCTCGCGGGCGTACGCGACCGCAAGTGCGTCCATCCCGGCCTTGGCGGCGAAGTAGGGGCCAAGCAACGGGGGCACACCGCCCGCGACGCTGCTGGACCCGACCCAGACGAGAAGCCCGCGGCCGGCACGGCGCATCTGCGGCAGCGCCGCCCGGTTCACGCGCTGGCAACCGAGCACGTTGATGTCGTAGAGCTCGGCGAGCTGCCCGGGCGTGAAGGCCTCGCTGGGCCCGTAAACCATGTGCCCGGCATTATGCACCAGGACGTCCAGCCGCCCGTGTTCGGAGACTATCCGTTCGACCGCGGCGACGGCCGACTCCTCCGACTGCACATCCAGCTCGACCGTGCGGAGATCGACGCCGTGCTGACGCGCGTAGGCGCCGATCTCCTCCCTCTGGTGTGCGTTCCGGCCCGAAAGGCCGCGCATGGAAGCGTAAGCGGTGTGGCCGGCGCCCGCCAGCGCATTGGCGATCATGCGGCCGAAACCACTCGACGCGCCGGTGATCAGGGCGATTTGGCTCATGGGCGATCCCCTAGACGATGCCGCCGTTGACGCGGAGCACCTGGCCGTTCACCCATCCCCCGTCGGGCCCGACGAGGAACGCCACCACGCGGGCGATATCGTCTGGCTCGCCCAGCCGTCCGAGGGGGATCATCTTCGTCACCGCCGCGACCTGCTCCTCCGACTTGTCACCGAGGAACAGCTCGGTCGATACCGGGCCGGGCGCCACGGCGTTGACCGTGATGTTCCGCTTGCCAAGTTCCTTGGCCAGGATGTGGGTCATGGCTTCCACCCCGCCCTTGGTCGCCGCATACGCGGCGTAGGTCGGCTGGTAGAGCCCGACGACGCTGGACGAGAAGCTGACGATCCGCCCCCCGTCACGCATCCGTCGCGACGCCTCGCGGAAACCGTTGAAGGAGCCCTTCAGGTTGATCGCGACGTGCTGGTCGAACAGTGCGTCCTCGGTCTCGGCGACCGGCTTGAGCTTCATGATCCCCGCATTGTTGACGAGCACGTCGATGCCGCCGAACGCGTCGGTCGCCCGGTCGAACAACGCGGCAACGGCTGACGGGTCGCTGACGTCACCCCGGACGGCGATGGCTTGCCCACCAACCGACCCGATCCTTGCCACGAGCGCCTCCGCCGCCTGGGCGCCGCTGGCGTAGTTGACCACCACGGCGAGACCGTCCCGCGCCAACCGTTCCGCGACGGCTGCGCCGATGCCCTTGGACGAACCGGTGACGATGGCGCAGCGCTGATTGTCTGCCATGGCAGCTCTCCTTGATACCTGTCACGGCAGATGGTCGCTGCAACTGACCCGGATTAGCCGCGTAATCCCGTTCTGTGAAACCGGATTATTGGAACAATGAATGGACCGGATCGGCGCCATGCAGGCGTTCACCCGCGTCGTCGAGCGCCGCAGCTTCGCGCAGGCCGCCTCCGACCTCGGCCTGCCGCGCTCGAGGGCGTCCGAAGCGGTCCAGCAGCTCGAGCGGCACCTTGGCGTCCGATTGCTGACGCGTACGACCCGGACGGTGACGCTGACCGCGGAAGGCGAGCGCTATCACCAGAGCTGCCTGGCGATCCTGTCGGCGGTCGATACCGCCGATGCCGCCGTTACCCAAACGGTGCCGGCCGGGCCGCTCCGGATCGACGTCCACAGCAGGTTCGCTCAGCAGTTCCTATTGCCTGGCCTGCCAGAGTTCCTTGAGCGCAACCCGAACATCCAACTCCATATCGGCGAGGGCGATCGCCTGATCGACTTGGTCGCCGAGGGCGTGGACTGCGCCATACGCGTCGGCAAGCCGGCGGACAGCGGACTGGTCGGCCGCAAGCTCGGCGTGCTCGCCGAGGGCACCTTCGCCAGCCCTGCCTACCTCGCGCGGCATGGCTTGCCGGTATCGCCTCATGACCTTGCCGGCCATCGGATGATTGGCTTCGTCTCGACGGCGACCCGGGCGGTCATGCCCCTTGAGTTCCAGATTGCCGGCAGCGTGCAGATGGTCTCGCTGCCGGTGTCGGTCACCGTCTCCGCGGCGGCGACCAACGCCAACCTGGCCCGGCTTGGCTTCGGCCTGGTCCAGGTGCCGCGCTACCGCGTCGAATACGAGCTGGCGACGGGCGCGTTGGTCGAGGTCCTGGCGGATCACCCCCCGACCCCGACGCCCGTCTACCTGCTGTATCCCGAGGGGCGGCAGCTTTCGCCGCGCGTGCGCACCTTCATCGATTGGGCGTCGACGGAAATTGCGGGCGGGCTCGCCAGCAGCAAGGCCGCGTGATCCCGCCCGGCAGGGCGGGCAGTGGCGACTGGACGGCCAGCTTACCCGAGATAGTCGGGCCGGGTGATGTCCACGATCAAACCGGGTTCCCGAGGCTCCCATCCCAGCCTCTCCCGCGTCCGCTGGCTCGACGCGGGACCATTGCCGCCGACCCACACGCCGAGCGGACCGAAATGCGCGTCCGCCTCCTTCGGCGACAGCGACTTGGTTGGGACGCCGAGCTGTTGGGCAATGGCTTCAGCGATCGACCGATAGGGCACACCTTTTTCCGCGACGGCGTGATAAGCTTGGCCGCCCGCACCGCGACCGCCGGCGCCTGTCCGGGGGTGTTCGTCGATGCCACGACGGCTTTCGTCGCATTGTGCTGCTGTTCGTCGGATCGCGTGTGAGGAATCGGCCTGCCGGCATCCGCGCCAGGCACGTGGACGCTCGGCAACCTTCCTTCCGGGAACGACAATGCATGATCACGGCCAAAGCTTCCTCTGACGTGCACCAGCACGACAGTCAGCCCAGGTGCCAGCCCATTACGGCATCGACCGGAAGCCCAAGATGATCGAACGGCTCGTCTCCAAAAAGAAAAGTTTGCTGGGAACCGATCGGTCCCATATTAGTTAGCATGAAGCGAGACATCGACCGTGCGGCCTCACCCGGTCGCCCACGTGAGTTCGACATCGAGGATGCGGTGCGCGACGCCATGAACGTGTTCTGGACCCGCGGCTATCATGCGACGTCCCTACCGGATCTGCTGGCAGGGACGGGTCTCTCCCGCGGCAGCCTCTACAAGGCATTCGGCGACAAAAAGGCGCTGTTCCTCCGGGCCCTTGATTGCTACGCGGAAGCAGGGCTGGAGGAACTCGGCGAAACCCTGGCCGCTCCCGGGTCGGCCAAGGAGGCGATCCGAGCCGCGCTGAGCATCTACGTCCCGCTTTCGGCGGACAACCCGGGACGCCGGGGATGCATGGTGATGGCCACGGCCGCCGAGATGCTGCCGCACGACCCGGAGGTGGACGCGCAGGTCCGCAGCACCTTCCGGCGGATCCAGGCTCTGCTCGCCGACGCCGTCCGGCGTGGCCAGGACGCCGGGGAGATCCCGGCCCGGCAGGACGCGCGCGACCTGGCGCGCTTCCTGGTCTGCCAGATTGAGGGGATGCGGGTGCTGGGCAAGGTGGGCGCCGACCGCGGGGACATGGCGGCCGTCGTGGACGCGGCGATGCGATGCCTGGACTGATCGGGAGGATAATGGTGGGTGCAATTGGGAACCGAGTGGTCGCAAATAACGCGGCTGAGAGCGCCGGGACGGCTCGGAATGCCGGCACCGCGGAACCGGTGGACACACGCCGCTGGGCGGGGCTCGCCGTGCTGCTAGCCGGCGCGTTTCTGCCGCCGCTGGACTTCTTCATCGTCAACGTCGCCCTGCCCTCCATCCGCGCAGACCTGCACGCGCCGGCGGCGACCATGCAGATGACCGTGTCCTCCTACGCGACCGCCTACGCGGTGATGCTGATCACCGGCGGCCGCCTGGGTGATTTGTGGGGGCGCAGGAACGTGTTCGTGGCCGGCATGGCCTGCTTTGCGGCTGCTTCCGCGCTGTGCGGGTTCGCGTGGTCGCCGGGGTCGCTGATCGCGGGCCGCGTCCTGCAAGGGCTGGCGGCGGCCGTGATGGCACCGCAGTCATTGGCGTCCATCAACGCGATCTTCCCTCCGGCCGAGAGGCCCAGGGCGCTCGGCTTCTACGCCGCGACCTTCGGCCTGGCGTCAATGGCCGGGCTGTTCCTGGGCGGCGCGCTGATCGCGGCCAACCCGCTCGGCCTGGGCTGGCGCAGCATCTTCCTGATCAACCTGCCCGTGGTCGCGGTCGCGGTGCCGTCCGCGCTGCTGCTGCTGCGTGACACGCGGGCCGACCAGCCAAGCCGCTTGGACATCGGCGGCGCCGTCCTGCTCGCCGCGGCCCTGACAACGATGATCATCCCCCTGATCGAGGGACGCGAGCGTGGCTGGCCCGCCTGGTGCTTCGTGTTGCTGGCGTGCTTCCCGCTGCTGGCGGCCCTGTTCTGGTGTTACGAGCACCGGGTCGATGCCGCCGGTCGCGAGCCGATCGTGGTGCCGCGGCTGCTGTCCGTCCCGGGGTTGGTGCGCGGCCTGGTCGCGGCGTTGTTCTTTTACGCCTTGGCCGCGTTCTGGCTGGTGTTCTCGGTCTACCAGCAAGCCGGACTGGGCCGCTCCCCGTTCGGCGCCGGGCTGGCCATCTTGCCCGCGGCGGCAGGGTTCATCCTGGGGCCGTTCGCCAGCGCCTTCATTGGCCAGTGGCTCGGGCGCTGGACAGCCGGCGGCGGCATGGCGTTGCAGGCGGCAGGCCTGTTCGGCACCGCGGCGCTCGCCGTGCTGTCCACGCCGGCATACCTGCCCGCGCCGCTGTTCCTGATCGGCGCCGGGCAGGGCATAGCCATGCCGAATATGGTCGGCGCCATCGTGGCCCGCGTCGGCAAGCAATGGTCCGGCCTGGCTGCCGGCCTGGTCAACTCGACCTTCCAGGTCAGCGGCGCGCTGGCCGTCGCGGTGATCGGCGGCCTGTTCTACGCCGTGCTCGGCCCGGCGACGGACCTGCCTGCCATCGCGTGGGCCTACGGCGTCGCCGCGGTGGCCATCGGTGCCTGCCTGCTGGTCGCGGCGTGGCTGACGAGCAGCCTTCCCGAAACATCCCCGCAGGCAGTCAGGCAGGCGGGACCGTGACAAACACTTCGATGGAGAACAGGACCATGTCGAAAACCTGGCTGATCACCGGCTGTTCCAGCGGCTTCGGCCGCGTGCTGGCCGAGGCGGTGCTCGCCCGGGGGGACCGGCTAGTCGCCACGGCGCGCAAGGCCGATCCCCTGGCCGGCCTGGCCGACCGTCACCCTGGCAGCGTCCGCGCCGCCGCGCTGGACGTGACGCAGCCAGGCTCCGCGGCCGCAGCCGTGCGCCTGGCCGAGGACGCGTTCGGCGGCCTGGACGTGCTCGTCAACAACGCCGGTTTCGGCTTCATGGGCGCGGTGGAAGAGGCGACGCCGGACGAATACCGCCCGATGTTCGAGACCAATGTGTTCGGCCTGATCGAGACGACCCGCGCCGCCTTGCCAACGCTGCGGAAACGCCGGGGCGGCCGCATCGTCAACTTCTCCTCAGGCGCGGGCATCGCAGGGGCCGCGGGTTACGGCTATTACAATGCCACCAAGTTCGCGGTGGAGGGCCTGTCGGAGGCGCTGGCGCAGGAACTGGCGCCACTCGGGCTGCGGGTGGTCATTGTGGAACCCGGGCCGTTCCGCACCGAGTTCCTCGGCCGCTCCATCGCAACCGCCCGGAACAGCCTGGACGCGTACGCCGAAACCTCGGGCAAGCTGCGCAGCTACCGCGACAGTAACGATGGCAAGCAGGCCGGCGACCCGGCCAAGGCCGTCGCAGTCATCCTCAAGGCAGTCGATGCCGAGGCACCGCCGCTGCACCTGCCGCTCGGCCCGGTCGCCTACGGCCTCGCCGAAAGAAGATGGCCGCCTTCAAGGCCGACATGGATGCGTGGCGCGAGACGGCGATCGCCACCGACTTCGCCTGACCTCGCCAACCCGGATCGGAGCCATCCATGGTCACCATGTACGTCACCTATGCGGGCGATGCGGACACGCCCTTCGACCGCGACCACTGGATCAACGTCCACATGCCGCTGGTGCGCGAGGCCTGGACTCCGCACGGCCTGCTGAGCGCGACGGGCTTCTTCCCCGCCGAGAACGGTGGCGGCCTGATCGCCATCTGCCCCTGCGTGTTCCGCGACGAGGCCGCCATGGAGGCGGCACTCGCCTCGCCGGCCACGGAACAGGTCATGGCCGACGTGGGAAAGGTCACCGCCGTGCAGCCCCGGCGCAGCCGCGCGGTGCCGCTGTGACGGCCGGGCCAGGAGCCTCGACCGACGTGACGGCAGCTGGAGGGAGCGCGCCATGACGAGAACGCCTGCCGAGGTAGTCCGCGCCATCCTCGACAACCCCACCGACCTCGAGGTGGTGCGGGAGCTGGTGGCGCCGGACGCCACCTACGTCTCGCTCAGCTACGACAACCCCGAGCTGAAGAGGATCATGCCCTGGGCCGGCACCAGCCAGGGCGGCCCCGAGGCGGTCGTGGGCACCTACGCCAGCGTCGGCCGCTACTGGTCCAACGAGGACTTCGCGGTGGAGGACGTGATTGAGGGCGCGGACAGGGTGGCGGTGTTCGGCCGCTTCACCTACCGCTCGGCCACGCTCGGCAAGGCTGTGACCTCGCCGTTCGCCATCCTGGCCCGCGTGACGGACGGCCGTGTGACGTACATGCAGTTCATGGAGGACACGTTCGGCACAGCCGCCACCTTCCGGGTCGGCGGGGAAGCCGTGTTCCGCGCCGACCCCGACGGTGGCGAGGTGGCGTTGTGAGCGACCCAATCGAGGTGATCGGCCGCTTCTACGCGGCGGAGGCCGAATACATGAACGCGGGCGGTGCGGCGGCCGGCGCCGATTTTGCCGCCATGGCTGCGACGCTGGACCTCGACGTGGTGCTGCACCAGTCGCCCGACCTGCCCTGGGGCGGCGAGTTCCACGGGCACACGGGATACGAGAAATGGGCGCGGGCGATGAGCGCCGCCTTCGATCGGTTGGAGGTGAAGGACCAGGCCTTCTTCGTGTCAGGTGACACGGTCGTCATCACCTGCCGCCTCCTCACCCGCTCGCGCATGACGGGCGAGGTGCTGGACCTGCCCATGGCGCAGGTCGTCCGCACGGCCGGCGACCGGATCGCCGAGTTCCGCCCGTTCTACTGGAATGTGCCCGCCTATCAGGCGAGCGTTGGAGGCCGCCCATGAGCCAGAAGACCGATATACCGCAGCCGGAGCCGTTCTGGGCCGGCACGCCGCTGCGCACCGCGCGGCGGGGCCATTTCTGGGTTGCGGGCGAACGCGTCCAACGCGATGGCAAGACCTTGCAGCGAGGCCCCATGTTTGTGGAGTGGGAAGCGCCGGAGGTGGTGACCCGCCCCTACCCGGTGATCCTGGTCCACGGCGGCGGCTTGCAGGGCACCGAGTGGCTGGACACGCCCGATGGCCGCCCGGGCTGGGCGCAGCGCCTGGTGGAGGCGGGATATGCCACGCTGGTGGTGGACCGGCCCGGCCACGGCCGCTCCCCGCTGCACCCGGACGTCATCGGCCCGCCCGGGCCACCCTTCTCCTACGAGGGCGGCCGGCAGATCTACGTTCCAGACAACCCGCCTGCCCCGCACACGCAGTGGCCGTTCGACCCGGACGACGCGGACGCCATGGACCAGTTCATCGCCGGCTACGGTCCCCTGCCGGCAGACCTCGCCGCATCGGAGGACATGGACGCGGACCGCCTGGCGCGGCTGCTGGACCGGATCGGGCCTGCGGTCCTGCTCACCCACTCCGCGTCCGGCCCGAGCGGCTGGCTTGCGGCCGACCGCAGGCCCGGGCTGGTCAGGGCCATCGTCAGCGTGGAGCCGATGGGCCCGCCCTTCGCCGACATCCCCAACATCGGCAAGCTGAGCTGGGGGCTGACCGCGGCGCCGCTGACCTTCGACCCGCCGCGCGCCTCGCCGGAGGAGGTGCGGGACGCCGCGCCTGACACGCTGCGCCTGCCCAACCTTGCCGGCCTGCCGGTTGCCGTGGTCAACGCCGACGCCTCGAACTTCGCCGCGGCGAGCCCGCCGACCGTGGAGCGGCT
>CAXTNN010000003.1:0-43033 GCA_964245545.1 uncultured Acetobacteraceae bacterium
CTGGGGGGCTGAGCGCGCCCCTCGCCATTGCCCGCGTGGCGCTTCATATTGGGCATCGCCCCTCTGCCCGATTGAACGACCGTCATGAAACTGCGCTTCGCCCCCTCTCCGACCGGCTACCTCCATGTCGGGAACACGCGCACGGCGGTGGTCAACTCCTTGATGGCCCGGCACGGTGGCGGCCAGTTCCTGCTCCGGCTCGACGACACCGACACCGAGCGCAACCGCCCCGAGTTCGCCGCCGCCCTGGAGCAGGACCTGGCCTGGCTCGGGCTTACCTGGGATGGGTTCTTCCGGCAGTCCGACCGCCTCCCGCTCTACCGCGATGCCGCCCGCACGCTGGAGGCGGCCGGCCGGCTTTATCCCTGTTTCGAATCCGAGGCGGAGCTGCAGGCCAAGCGCGACCAGCGCCTGCGCCGCCACCTCCCCCCGGTGTATGACCGCGCCATGCTGCGGCTCACGGCGGAGCAGCGCGCCGCCGCCGAGGCGGGGGGAAAGCGGCCGTATTGGCGCTTCCGCCTGTCCGAGGGCGCCTCGCGCTGGCACGACCTGGTACTGGGGGACCGCGAGGTGCGGCTGCCCACCATCTCCGACCCCGTGCTGGTCCGTGCCGACGGCACCCCGCTCTACACCTTCACCTCCGTGGTGGACGACCTGGACACGGGCATTACCCACATCATCCGTGGCGAGGACCACGTCACCAACACCGCCGTGCAGCTCGACATCTGGGCCGCTTTGGGGGGGAACCCGGCGGCCATCGCCTTCGCCCACCTGCCCCTGCTGGTGGCCGAAGATGGCGGCAAGCTCTCCAAGCGCACCGGGTCGCTCTCCCTGCGCACCCTACGGCAGGACGGGGTGGAGCCGGCCGCCATCAACGCCTATCTCGCCCGTATCGGCACGGCGGACGACCCGGTGCCATCCGACTTGGCGGGGCTGGCCGCGAGTTTCGACCTCAGCCGCTTCTCCCGCTCCTCCGCCCGGTTCGACATCCGGCAGCTTCTTGCGCTGAACCGCCGTGTGCTGCACAGTGCCGAGTTCGCGGCGGTGCGCGACCGCCTTCCCCCTGGCGCTACCCCCGCCTTTTGGGACGCCGTGCGCGGCAACCTGGACCTGCTGAGCGAAGCGCGTGGCTGGTGGGAGGTACTGGCCGGAACCATCATCCCCCCCGTGATCGAGGGCGAGTCCGGCTTCCTGGAGCAGGCGCTGGCCATCCTGCCGCCAGAACCCTGGCCGGCCGACATCTGGACCACCTGGACGGACGCGCTCAAGCAGGCCACCGGGCGCCGCGGCCGCGCCCTGTTTCATCCGCTCCGCCTGGCGTTGACGGGCGAGGAGCGGGGGCCGGAGATGCGCGGGCTGCTGCCCCTGATCGGCCGCGCGCGGGCGGCGGAGCGGCTCCGTTTGGCGCAAAGCTGATGGGCGTGCTGCCCGACACCGACGCGCAAAGCGTCAGCCACATCATCCAGACCGCGCTGACCCCGATCTTCTTCCTTTCCGGAATCGGCACGCTGCTGAACGTGGTGAACCAGCGGCTGTCACGGGTGTCCGACCACTACTCGCACATCGCCGACATGCTGAAGGGCGAGGGGGAGCCGGAGGATTTGACCGGCTTGCTGCGGCACCTGGCGCGCCTGGCGCGGCGGCGGGTGGCGTTGGACGTCTCGGTGGCGTGCCTGGCCCTCGGCGGCGCCGGCACTTGCGGCGCGGCCTTTGCCCTGTTTTTGGTCACCCTGCGCAATGCGGCGACCGGCAGCATCCTACTCTGGCTGTTCGGCAGCGCACTGGCCTTCACGATTGCCGCTTTGATGGCGTTTCTCGTGGACACGGTGCTGGCGTGGCATGGCTTGCGAATGGACGGGCCGTTGCCCAACCGGCGCTCCGCCTGAAGGGCACCCTCTACCCTCCATGTGCACCGATGATGGGCGCAAGGGCGGGCGCTCAGATCAGCCCTGCCCCCGACAGCCCGCCATAGACGCCGAACGCGGTGGTGATCGTGAGCACGGCGATCACCACCCACTTATAGGTCCCGCGCAGCCGCACCGCGGGTGGCAAAGCGTGGATGGCCAGCGCCACCAGGAAGAACAGCACCAGCGGCAGCAGGAAGGCGTTCATCACTTGCACGTCGACGTTCAGAGCCACCAGGTCCGGCGAGACGCCGATCAGCGCCGCCCCTGCGACGATGCACAGCCCGTAGACGCCGTAGAACCAGGATGCTCGGCGCGGCGGCAATTCCAGCGAGCGCTGGTAGCCCGTCACCTCGCCTACGCCCCAGGCCAAAGCCAAGGACGCCACAATCGCCGCCACCATGCCGGCGCCGAGCACGCCCAGGCTGAACACCAGCTTGGCGACCGATAGGCCCAGCAAGGGGGTGAGCGCCGCCGCCATGTCGCCAATTGTATTCAGCGCCGCCTGCTTGTTTGGCGTGCCGATCACGGCGGCGCAGGCGATCAGGGCAGCCGCCATCACCAACTGCGTCACCACCGCGCCCACAGCCGTGTCCCACCGCGCTGCCCGCAGATGCTCTGGCCGGAGGCCTTTATCCGCGATGGCGGATTGCTGGTAGAACACCATCCACGGCATGATGACGGCACCGATGTTGGCCGCCACCAGGAACAGGTAATCGGGATCGCTATAGGGGATGCGGACCCCTTCCCGCGCCATGGCAGCGATCGATGGATGCGCTGTCCAGGCCACGGCGAAAAACGCGAACTCAAACAAGCCAATGGCAATCGCCGCCCGCTCAACCCGGCGGTACGACCCGGTCAGCACCACCGCGATCAGCGCCGCGGCGGCCAGAGGCAGGCTGACGAAGCGTGACACGCCGTAGAGGTCGCCAATGGCGGCGACGCCAGAAAACTCCGACAGCAGCGCGCCCGCGGTTGCCACCGAGAGCCCTGCCACCGACACCCAGCCCCACCAACGGCCAAATGTGTCACAGATGAGCTCACCATGCCCTCGCCCGGTGAACACCCCCAGCCGAACCGTCAGTTCTTGGGTGATGTACAGGATCGGCATTAACAAAGCTTGTATGAGCAGCAGCCGGTAGCCCCACTGCGCCCCGCTTTGCCCGGCCGTCACCAGGCTGCCGACATCCGTGTCGGCCAGCATCACGACGATGCCGGGTCCAAACACGGCCAGCCAGCGCGCGAAGGTGCTGCGGCGCGGCTTGCCGGCGATGATGTCCACCTGATCCATCGGCACCCTTTTGACTTGGCGTGTGGTTGCGACCTACTCGCAACAACACCAAGGGTCAATGATCCTGCATCACGACACCTATTGGACAACAAACATTGTCAGGCCCGTCACACTGCACCAAAACGGCGTGCCATGCCCTCCCTGACGCTCCACAACAGCCTATCCCGCCGCCGCGAAACGCTGGTGCCGATCGACCCGGCCCATGTCCGCCTCTATGCCTGCGGACCCACCGTCTATGACCGCGCCCATGTCGGCAACGCCCGGCCCGAGGTGGTCAATGACGTGCTCGTCCGGCTGCTGCGGCACCTCTACCCGCGCGTGACTTACGTCCGCAACATCACGGACGTGGATGATAAGATCAACGCCCGTGCGGCGGCCGAGGCCGTCCCGATCAGCACCGTCACCGAGCGCACCCTGGCCGATTTCCACGCCGACATGGCGGCCTTGGGCGTCCGCCCGCCGGATGTCGAGCCGCGCGCCACCGCGCACATCCCGCAGATGATTGACGTCATCCAGCGGCTCATTGGCAGCGGCCACGCCTATGCCGCCGAACACCACGTGCTGTTCGCGGTGGCGAGCTTTGCCGATTACGGCCATCTCTCCGGCCGCAGCCCTGACGAGCTGCTGGCAGGTGCGCGGGTGGACGTGGCGCCGTTCAAGCGCGACCCGGGTGATTTCGTGCTCTGGAAGCCCTCGCCGGCCGATCTGCCCGGCTGGGAAAGCCCCTGGGGACGCGGGCGCCCCGGCTGGCACATCGAGTGCAGCGCCATGGCCCACACCTACCTGGGCGAGAGCTTCGACATCCACGCCGGCGGCGCCGACTTGCTGTTTCCCCACCATGAGAACGAGCGCGCCCAGTCTTGCTGCGCCTATCCGGGCAGCAGCTTCGCGCGCATTTGGATCCACAATGGCATGCTGCGGGTGGAGGGGCACAAGATGTCCAAGTCGCTCGGCAACTTCACCACCGTGCACGAGGTGCTGGGCCGCGCCCCCGCAGAGGCGCTGCGCTTGCTGCTGCTGCGCACCCACTACCGCGCCCCGCTGGACTTCACCGCCGTGGCCCTGGAGGAAAGCCGCCGTGAGTTGGACCGGTTCTATCGCGCCCTCGCTGCGACGCCCGGCGCCCCCGCCCCGCCGCCCGAACCCGTGCTGACCGCCCTTTGCGACGACATCAACACGCCGCTGGCCCTTTCCCTCCTGCACCGCCTAGCTGATGGGGCGCTTGCGGGGGATGCGGCGGCCGCCGCCGGCTTGCGCGCTGGGGGCGGCCTGCTCGGCCTGCTTGGCAGCGACCCGGCGGCATGGTTCGCCCACGGCGCCGATGCTGCTGGCATCGAGATCGCAATTGCCGACCGCCTTGCCGCGCGCAAAGCCCGCAACTTCGCCCGCGCCGACGCCATCCGCGCTGATTTGGCGGCGCAGGGCATCGTGCTGGAAGATGGGCCCGGCGGCACCACGTGGCGCAGCGTGGCTGGGGGGCAAGCATGAGACTGGTTGTTGCAGCCGCGCTGTTGCTGGCCGCCGGGTCCGCCAAGGCCGATACGCCCGCGACTGCCGCCGACAAGCAGGCCATGAACACCATGATGATGGGCATGAATCAGCCATACACCGGCGACCCCGACCGGGATTTCGTGCAGGGCATGCTGCCGCACCACCAGGGGGCGATCGACATGGCGCAGGTGGAACTCACCTATGGGCACGACCCCGTGCTGAAGCAGTTGGCTCGCAGCATCATTGCCTCCCAGGGTCGCGAACAAGCCTTCATGCGGCAGTGGCTGGCGCGGCACCCGGCACGGTGACCGGGCGGGACGGCGGCGCGGCGCTCGAGCCGATCGCGGGCAGCCCCGTCGTCATCCTGGTGCGGCCGCAACTCGCCGACAACATCGGCGCCGCCGCCCGCGCCATGGCCAATGGCGGATTGTTCCACCTCCGCCTGGTGGCGCCGCGGGATGGCTGGCCGCAGGAGCACGCCTGGCGCACGGCGTCGGGCGCGGACCGCATCCTCGACACGCTCACACTGCACGAGACCGTCCGCGATGCGGTGGCGGACCTGCACCGGGTGTTTGCCACCTGCCCCCGGCCGCGCCACATCGTCAAGCCGGTGATGACAGCGCGCGCCGCGGCGGCCGCGCTGCATGAGGCCAGCGCGCGGGGGTTGCGCTGCGGCATCCTGTTCGGCCCGGAACGCGCCGGCCTCGACAACGATGACATCGCGGCGACCGACACGCTGGTGCGCTACCCGCTCAACCCGGCCTTCATGTCACTCAACCTGGCGCAGGCGGTGATGGTGATGGCCTATGAGTGGTGGACCGCGACGGACGCGACGCCGGCCCGCGTGCTGATGACCAACGAGACGGAGGTTGCGCCGAAAGCCGCGTTAGACGGGCTGCTGGACCACTTGCTCGACGAGCTCGACGCCTGCGCCTTCCTCCGCAACGCGCCGAAGCGACCCGGCATGGTGCGCAACATCCGCCACCTGTTTGAACGCGGGGAGGTGACCGTGCAGGAAATCCGCACGCTGCACGGGATCGTTGCCGAACTATCGCGCGGGCGTATGCGCAGGGGGCGCCCAGACGACGCGTAGAGCCGTCTCAGCGTGGCCGTAACCGGCCACACGGTGTTAACCCTTTGTTTTGTGAGCATCTTCACCGTCGCCCTGACTGATTCCAGTCAGGACGGGTTTGCTCTCAGCCGGGCTCGGCTACCCGCGCAACTTCCTCCGCATGTTCTTGACCGAATGCAGGGCCAGGCGCACCCCGTCCATCACCATGGGCGAAACGTAGTCGCCGGCTTTGGCCAGCTTCACATGCAGGCTGGACTTCGCAACCGGCGCCAGAAACTGAGTTCCAGCAATCGTCTCGGCCGCGCTCGGCCCGCCGCTGCTGGTGTAGAAATACGCAGCAACCGACCGGCGCGGACGCTTGTCCGGCGATGCCACCGGGTCTGGATGGCCGTGCAGACTGGTTTGCGAGTGCGCGAACAGGATGGAGCGGCCGAACACAGGCACCACGCTTTCGATGCATTGCTTGGTTTGCGCGTCCCACAACTCAAGCGCGCCGCCCCAGCCGGGCTGCCAGCCTTTGTTCAGGTAAGTAATGAACACCAGACGGTTGTCGAGCAAAGTCACGGGATGCTTGTTGAAGTCGACATGGGTGGCAAAGCGGCCGCCAAACTCGATCTTGTGCAAGCCACCGCCAAACAGGCTCGGGTCTGGCAACAAGCCCTGGATGCCCGTGACCGCAGCAAGGAACTGAACAAAGGCGCCGCGATGGATCATATCGAAGTAGCGCTGTGCGCCGCGGCCCAGCTTGGCATTCGGCCGTGTTCCGGTTTTGACCTCGTTGGCTGAATCGTAATGCACCCAATCCCGGAAGCCGGCTGAGTAATCCAGCAGCACGGCATCCAGAAATGCCGGCTGGAACAGATTATCGATCACCACATGGGGAAACGGCGTCGCACTCACGAATTGGGCATGCAGCGCCGCAACGCTTGAGCGCGACAGCATGCCGGGTGAGAACACCGCATCATCATCGTCGGGCAGCGATGAGACCTTGCCACCTGACTCTGCCAGCACTTGGTTCGCTACATCCATCTCCCGCTCCGTCGATAGCTCGTCGCGAAGATAGGATAGACGGTTGAAGTTACCGGAGAGTTACCAGGATCACGGAGACGGCAGCTCTGGCCTGCTTATGTCTCAGCGGTGCAACCCGGCATGGCTGTTCCCATTACGGCAGCACCGCGTCAATCGCGCATGCGCTGCACCACGGTCTTGCTCGCCCTTGCGGCGAAATGCAGCCCATCCACCAGCATCGGAGAAACGTAACGGGCTGCTTTGACCAGCTTGGTGCGGACCTCGGAGCGTTGCACGGGCTCCAGGAACTGCGTGGTACGCAGCTCGTCCGTCGCCGTATTTTGGGCGTTGTTGGTGTAAAAATAGGCTGCGACCGAGCGCCGGGCCCGTCGGTCAGGAGCCGTGACCGGGTTTGGATGCCCGTGCAGGCTGCATTCAGAATGCGCAAACAGAATGGAACGGCCGAACACCGGCACCACCTCTTCCACGCAGGTCTTGGTTGCCATGTCCCAAAGCTCAAGCGCGCCGCCGTAAGACGCTTCCCAGTTTTTGTTCAGGTAGGTGATGAACACCAGGCGGTTGTCGAGCAATGTCACCGGGTGCTTGTTGAAGTCGATATGCGGGCTGAAGCGTCCGCCATGCTCGATCTTGTGCAAGCCGCCGCCAAATAAGCTTGGGTCGGGCAGCAAGCCCTCGATGGCGGTGATCGCCGTCAAGAACTGCATAAACTGGCCACGATGGATGATGTCGAAATAACGTTGGCTGCCTTTGCCGAGCTTTGCATTTGGCCGCGTGCCGGTCTTGACTTCGTTGGTCGAGTCGTAATGCACCCAGTCGTGAAAGCCGGCCGTGTAATCGTCGAGCACCCGCTCCAGGAATTCTGGCTGGAACAGCCCATCGATCACCACGTGGGGAAATGGATTTGCCTCCGCGAATTTGCGCCGGAGGCTCGCCACAGACGCCCGTGACAGCATGCCAGGGCGGAAGACATCATCGTTTTCATCGCCTGGCAGGGTCGACGTGAGCTCGCGTTCTATGGGCAACATGGTCGTCTGACTCATCATCTTGACCTATAGCGTGATGCAAGGTTGTGGATGCAGGACCTTGCTTGTTTGACAAAGACTTGTTTAGGAGACCAAAGCGGTGACCATGCGTAATTAATGCACTTTCAACGCCGATTTTGCGATAGATTTCGTGACACAACCCTGCGACGAGCAGCATTTATTCCCGCCAGTGTCACCCGCCAGATACTGCCCGGCAGCAGATGGATCGAGTCATTCGACAAGTTGCCGCAAACCGTCCATAACATTAGGCAGAATACGACTGTAAAAACTGCACCGCAGCGGTCGTGCCATCACTCCAGCAAGGCTGCTTGTGTCCTATCAATCGATGCACGACAACTTCGTCCGTGGTGCCAGCTTCATGATTGCCGCCACCTTGCTCTTCTCGCTATCCGACGCAATGGCAAAATACGTGACACAAAGTGTTCCTGCGGTGGAACTGGCCGCCATTCGGTATGCCGTGTTCGTTGCCATGGCATTCACTCCGCTGGTCGGGCACCGGCGCTGGTGGCATAGCCGCCGCCCTGGGCTGCAGGTGGTGCGCGGGGTGGGCGTTGCCGGCAGCGCCATTACCTTCATCCTCGCACTCGGCCGGCTGCCCATTGCCGAGGCGACCGCCATCAACTTCATTACGCCGCTGATGATCACCCTGCTTGCCATCCCAGTGTTGGGGGAGGCGGTGCGGCCGCAGGGCTGGGCGGCGGTGCTGGTGGGCTTCCTCGGCACGCTGGTGGTGGTTCGGCCCGGCGTTGGCGGCCTGCATCCGGCTGCTTTGCTGGTGCTGCTATCGTCATTCTGCTGGTGCATCGCCATGCTCGTCACCCGCCGGCTGGTGGGTGTCGATAGCTCCGGGGTCACCTTGGCGTGGACGGCGGGGACTGGCTTCGTGATGATGCTTGCCGCCTTGCCGGCCTACCTCGCGCCGCTGACGCTCAGGCAGGCAGGGACGTGCCTGGCGGTTGGCATCGTCGCCTCCACCGCGCAATGGTGTGCCGTGCTGGCGTACCGGCATGCCCGCGCCTCCGTCTTGGCGCCGCTCAGCTACGCACAACTGATCTGGTCCTCCGCGCTGGGCCTGCTGGTGTTCCATGCCGCGCCCGACCGATGGACCGTGGCGGGCGCGGCCATCATCGCCATCAGCGGGCTCTATATTGTGCATCTCGAACGCGTCCGCGTGGCCGCGCTCAGAACCGGCGCGACCTAGACCCAGCCGGTGCCACGGCCGGTGCTAGGCCTGGCGCGCCAGCCTACGGGCCAGCAGCCAGCCAATCAGCCCAGAGCAGGGGGCACCAACGCAGATCAGCAGCAGTCCAGCATAGGCGCCCTCGATCATCATGGCGATGCCGATGCCCAGCATCGAACCGCCGATCATGCCTCCGGTGACGCCAGATGCGACGCCAAGCCAGATAATATCGCCGCGATTGATCATGGAGTGGACATGCCGCTGGGAGGGCGGTTTGACAAGGCGGTCCACCAGGGGTAACCCCCGCGCCCACTGCCGGGAACGTGGACGGGGCTGTGGGCCGGCCCTGGCGCTGGGGTTTCGAAGCGCCGGGTCGATCGGGCCACCGAAGGAATGCTCCGCGCCCGCCTTTCACGCTTGCGTGGAGGACTACCGGTGCAACAACGCTCCAATGCGGGCGACATAGAATGGATCGGCCTCGGGTATGACGAAGCGGACTGAAAGCAAGTTCAAGATCAATCGCCGGCTGGGCGTGAACTTGTGGGGGCGGGCCAAGTCCCCCATCAACAAGCACGATTACGGCCCTGGACAGCACGGCCAACGTCGCAAGCAGAAGCCGACCGATTTCGGCGTGCAGCTCATGGCCAAGCAGAAGTTAAAAGGCTATTACGGCAACATTGGCGAGAAGCAATTCCGTAAATACTACGACGAGGCAGTGCGCCGGAAGGGCGACACGTCGGAAAACCTGGTCGAGCTGCTGGAGCGCCGGCTGGATGCGGTGGTTTATCGGCTCAAGTTTGCCCTGACGCCGTTTGCGTCGCGCCAATTCATCAATCACGGCCACATTCATGTGAACGGCAAGCGGGTCAACATCCCCTCCTTCCTGGTTCGCGACGGCGACGAGATCGAGGTGCGGGAAAAGTCCAAGCAATTGGCCGTGGTGCTGGACAGCACGCAGAGCACCGAGCGCGACGTGCCGGAGTATCTGGACGTGGATCACCGGGCGATGAAGGGCAAGTTCAACCGAGCCCCCAAGCTGTCGGACGTACCATACCCGGTGCAGATGGAGCCGAATCTAGTGGTGGAATTCTACTCGCGCTAGCCGGGTCGACGGCTGGCCAGGCGTAGAGCCATCCGGACCATACTTGTCAGGGCAATGGTTGCGCATTGCCGGACTACTCGCAACCGATCACCTGGAAGATACATGCGTCATAATTTCGGCCATGGCACCGGTCCGGGCGATGCGTTCAACGAAAGCGGTCTCATCCCCAATCGCTGGGAGGTCGACGAGAAGTACTTTTGTCGCCATCAACTCCTCGATCTTGCGCTTAGCGTCGAGGAGCGTCAGGCCACAGTCGCGCAATGCCTTGATGGCATCGATCGTGTCATGGAAGTCGTCCGTCCACCAGAATTTGACGCGCTCGGGAGAACCTGATTGGGGCTGGCTTGCGCCCGGGGTTTGCACCGCTGGTTCGAACTTCTCCCTCAATGACAATTTCATCGAAATCAAACTCCTCCATCGCGGCCACTGCTATCGAGCGAAGCCTTCCGGCACCGAGCTCGTTCGACGTGGCGCCATGAACATGTACACCAATCAGACGAAGGTTGCGACCGTCGATGCTCGGCTCCCCCATGATTTGGAGTGGCTTATCAGGCGTGATCACCACGATGGTCAGGACTGGGTGAGCGGTCCCACTCTCATCTAATTCGAAGCGCATCGTTCAACTCTTTGGCTGCTGCCCGAGGTTTGCTAAACGGCCCGACGCGGGTTCAAGCACATTCGCTTTCCAGGTAAACCATGACCCCAGCCGAAGAAATCGCCCGGCGACGCACCTTCGCCATCATCTCCCACCCGGACGCGGGCAAGACCACGCTCACCGAGCGGCTGCTGCGCGCGGGCGGCGCCATCCAGCTCGCGGGCAACGTCCGCGCCAAGGGCGAACGGCGGCGCACCCGCTCGGACTGGATGGGGATCGAGCGGGAACGCGGCATCTCCGTGGTCACCTCGGTAATGACCTTCGAGTACGGCGGCTGCGTGTTCAACCTGCTGGATACGCCCGGGCATGAGGACTTCTCGGAGGACACCTACCGCACGCTGACCGCCGTGGATTCAGCCGTGATGGTGATTGACGCGGCCAAGGGGATTGAGGCGCGCACCCGCAAGCTGTTCGAGATTTGCCGCCTGCGCGACATCCCCATTCTGACCTTTGTCAATAAGATGGACCGGGAAGCGCGCGACCCGTTCGAGCTGCTGGACGAAGTGGGCAACACCCTGGCGCTCGACACCGCCCCCGTGACATGGCCGATCGGGCGGGCCGCCAGCTTCGCCGGCACCTACGACCTGCGCACCCGCGAGGTGCACACCGCCGAGCCGCTGTCGCAGTCCGATGACCGGATGATTGCGATGGCGGAGGAGATCGACCTGGCGCGGGCGGCGCTGCCGGAGTTCGAGTTGGAGGGGTTCAACGCCGGGCACTTGACGCCGGTGTTCTTCGGCAGCGCCATCAAGGAAATCGGCGTTACCGACCTGCTGGACAGCCTGGCCGCGTTCGGCCCCCCGCCCCGGGCGCAGCCAGCCGACACCCGCACGGTGCAGGCCAGCGAGGACAAGCTCACGGCGCTGGTGTTCAAGATCCAGGCCAACATGGACCCGAACCACCGCGACCGGATCGCCTTCGCCCGGGTGTGCTCGGGCCGGCTGGAGCGGGGCATGCGGCTGCGGCAGGTGCGAACGGGCAAGCTGATCCCGCTGCACGCGCCGCAATTCTTCTTCGCCCGCGACCGGCAGATCGCCGACGAGGCGTTCGCTGGCGACGTGGTGGGCATCCCCAATCACGGCACCTTGCGCATCGGCGACACGCTGTCGGAGGAGGAGGATCTGAACTTCGTCGGCGTGCCCTATTTCGCGCCGGAGATCCTGCGCCGGGTGCGCCTGGATGACGCCATGAAGGCCAAGAAGCTGCGACAGGCGCTGCAGGAACTGGCGGAGGAAGGCGTGGTGCAATTGTTCCGGCCGCAGGACGGCAGCCCGCCGATCGTCGGCGTGGTGGGGACCTTGCAGCTCGATGTTTTGATCGCGCGGCTGCGGGGGGAGTACGGCGTTGGGATCGGGTTCGAGGGCGTGCCTTACGCGCTCGCCCGTTGGGTCAGCGGCGAGAAGGGAGCGGTGGAGCGGTTTGCCCAGGTGCAGCGCACCGCAATGGCCGACGACGTGGACGGCGACCCGGTGTTTCTTGCGTCCTCCCAGTTCAGCATGAAGCGCGTGGCGGATGCCAACGAGGGGCTGACGTTCCGCGACATCAAGGACGTGCGGGCGCAAGCCGCTTAGAGCAAAGCCGCTATGACTGGACTCAGTCATGCGGTGAAGTTGCTCGCCAACAAAGAGCTAGAGCGGTGTGGCCGGGTACGGCCACGCTGAAACCGCTCTACAGCCGTCTCGCTAGAACATGGCGCCGGGCCACTCGATGATCGCGGTGCAGATCGCGGGCAGCGCCTCGGTCGCGGCGGAGAACGCGGTCACCTGCGGCAAGCGGCCGCCCTCCCAAACGGTGGCAACGCCCATGTTCTTCATCCGCAGCAACTCGACGCCCCAGAACAGGTCGGCCAGCGTCAGCGCGTCGCGGAACAGCCAGGTGGTGCTGCGATGCGTGAGCTTGGCCTCCAACTCTTGCAGCGCGTGTTCGGCTCGGGCGTAAGCGGCCCGCATGGCGTCGGCGGAGAACAGTTCGTTGGCCGCCGATAGCTCCTTGGCGCGCTTGGCGGTGTAGGCTTGGACCAGTGCTGTGTCACCGGCATAGTCCTGCAGGTATTGGTCGCACCAGGCCACCTTCTTGGTGGAGAAGTTACCGCCTGTGCTTTCCCTGGTGCTGGTCGTCTCGCTCGCTGTCGGGGTGCGGCCCATCAAGAGCTGGTAATTCGGCAGGTTGTCGACCACGGCGAGTTCACTGTCGATCGCGGCCGCCAGGCCGGCGGGCCGCAGCTTATCCGGCTCTGCCGCCTGCTCGTCCAAATAGAGGCAAATGCGCTTGGAATCGACCACGACCTCGCCCGTGCGCCAGTCGACCAGCGTGGGCACCACGGCGCCGTCGCAGCCGCCGGTGGTGGCTGAAGTACTGCCAGTGTGATGCGCGACCAAGGCGCCGCCAAATTGGGCGCAGCCGAGCATGCGCAGACGAACGTAGCCAGGCAGGTAGGTCTGGCCCAGAAACAGGTTCAGCGTATGGCTGACATACGGCACCGCATGATGGGCTAGCGTGCTGCGAACCTTCTGCGAGCAGATTGAATTGGCGCCATGAAACAGCTCGAACCGGGGCGCCGGGTCAGAAGCGGCGCCGATCACCGCGCCTGTGCTGCCCAAGGCCGCGCGTGCGCCCGCCACCACTGATTCAAGCTGCTGCATATCCGTTACCTCCTAGTTGGGACGTCCTGTGAGACGCTGCAGATGCTCGGGCTGCTTCGGGTCGCCAGCGAGGACGTTCAGCGGCACCTGGTCGATGTCGGTCACGCCCTTCTCGGCCAGGAGCATCTTGACGGTGCGGACGTAGGTGGAGCCGTTGAAGCCATAGAGGGTGATCTGGGACGCCATCGCTTGCTCTCCCGCCGCCATGTTGGTCGTTGCATGCTAACGCTGAAGACGGGCTCACGTCTCCCCAGCATGCACATCCTCACGACGGTCAATGCCGGGAGGGCGTCACTCGCCGGATAGCTCGCGGCGCTGGCGGTCAAGTTCCTCGGTGTAGCGGCGCAGCGCGTGCTGCTCAGTCAGCAGGCCGATGACTTTGCGGCTGTCCGCAGCGTCCACCACGGCCAGGGCGTCGGACTCGGTCGATTCAAAGATCTGCACCGCTTCCTTGATGGTCATCTGCGGCAGCAGCATGTCTTTCGGATAGTGCAGCAATTCGGACACCCGCGTCATGGTCTCGTCGGCGCCATGCACTTCCGGCGTCAGCACCAGGCCGGCATAGCGGCCCAACTCGTCCGTCACCACCACACGGTCGGTCGAGCCCAGCGGAATTTGGCGGCGGAAGGCGCTGATCGTGGTGTCAGACCGGAGCGTGCGCATGTCCTTGCGCATCATGCGTCCAACCGTGAGGTTGCGCACCCAGCCGATATCCACCGCCGAGCGGATCGCCTCGCCGCGCAGATGGAAACGCCAGGTGGCGAAAGAGTAGCCAAAGGTGCGCCGCACGGTGATGGCCGACACGACCGACGCGGCCAGCACGGCGACCGTCATCGGCAGGTTGCCCGTGCTCTCCAGCGCCAGGAACGCCATGGTGAGCGGGCCGCCAACCACCGCCACGGCAAGCGCGCTCATCCCCACCATGGCGCAGACCACCGGCGGGATCGCCTGCGTTGCAGCGACGGCGAGCAGCCCGGCGGCGAACAGCTTGCCGACCAGCGCGCCCAGGAACAGCGAGGCGAAGAACAGGCCGCCGCGGAAACCCGAGCCGATCGACACGGCCGAGGCTACCGCTTTGGCAAGGATAAGCAGGCCGATATGGGCCGCACCATAGGGCGCATCCAGCCCAAGCCGGAGCGCGTCATGCCCGGAGGACAGGACTTGCGGCGACCACAGCGCTAGAGTGCCGATAATAACGCCGCCGACGCCAGGCCGCATCCAAGCCGGCACCCCGCTGCGGCGGAACCAGGATTCCACCAGCGTCACGCCGCGCATCAGGGCAATTCCGCCGATGGCGCAAAGCACGCCCAGGGCCAGGATCGGCAGGTAGTCCACCGGCTCGAGCGCGGTGGGAACCCGGATGTCGAACCCGGCAGGTTCGTTGCTGAGGACGGACATCACCACCACCGCCCCGATGGCGGACACCACGACCGGCGCCAGGGTGGCCAGAGAATAGGTGCCGATGACCAGCTCGAAGGCGTAGAACGACCCGGTGAGCGGCGCCTGGAACGCCGCCGCAATCGCCCCGGCGGCGCCGCAGCCCACCAGCAGCCGCAAGTCGTTGCGGCGGACGCGGAAGGATCGCCCGAGGCGGGACGCAAGCGCCGAGCTGATCTGCGTGTAGCCGGCCTCCAGCCCGACCGAAGCGCCCGCTCCGTTCGACAGCACCGTCTGCAGCGTGACGATAAGGCTGTCGGTGAGGGACATGCGGCCGCCATACAGCGCGTTGGCCTCGATCGGGTCGATGGTGCGCCGGTTCCACCAGCGTGCCACGCCATAGCCCACCAGGCCCACGACGATACCGCCCGCCGTGGGCACGCCGATGGCACGGATGCGCTCGATGTCGACGGACCCGGACAGGCGGTCTCCCGGTTGGAGCTTGAACAGCCACTCGTGGCAGTATTGCGTGACCACCGACATGAGGTGGACGCAAAGGCCCGCGGTGACGCCGACAAAACCGGCCAGCACGACGAGCCAAATCTCGTCGGCACGCACCATGGCGCGCAGAGTTTGCGGAGCGTGCAACACCACGTCGCCAAGGCGGCGGCGGACGCGTTTGCCTGGGCGCTCGCGGGCCCCCGTATTGGGGATAGCCGCGGCGCCGGGGCCTGCGGATGGCGGGGACATATTTGTCACCGATCCTTTGCTGCCAATGACCATCGCCCAGTCCAGGCCAGGGCGGCGCTTCTTAATGAAGCGGTGCTCCGGCTACTTCAATGCAATGCTAGGACTTTGTGGCTTAATTAAAGGATAACGTGTCGGTCTGCGGCAGCGCTGCCATACCCCGGTCACGCCGGGTCGCTTCCAGGCCGTCGGCGATGAAGGCTGCGATCACCTCCGGCAGGCTTTCGTGGCGGTTGAAGCCAAGCGAAAGCGCGCGTTCGGGCCGGAATGCCGCGGGCCAGCCAGCGACGATCGCCTCCACTGCCGAGTCGGGCGTGCGGCGGACCAGGGAGCTGGCGCCGGGCCGCACCCCGTCCAACGCGGCCAGCATCTCGCCGACCGTCACCCGCATTCCCGGCGGATTGATGCTGCGGTCCAGGCCCATGGGCGCGGTGTCCAGGACGGCGGCGTGGAGCAGCCAATCCACTGCACGGCCTGGGCTGCACACCCAGAGCGCAAAGCCGTCCGGCACCGGCAGGTCCGCCGGCAGGCCAAGCAGGGGCTCGCGGATGATGGCGGAGACGAAGCTGCTGGCGGCCTTGTTGGGCCGGCCTGGGCGTACGATCACGGTGGGCAGGCGGATGCTCACCGCGTCCAGCATGAGGCGGCGGGAGGCGTCGGCCAGGAGCAGTTCGCCGATGGCCTTTTGCGTGCCGTAGCTGTTGGCGGGCATTTGCCGGGCGTCGTCGCCAAGCAGGGCCGCCTGCCCGCCGCTGAACGCCGCGACGCTGCTGGTGAACACCACCCGGGGCGGGCGGTGCAGGGCACGGCAGGCGTCGATCACGGCCTGAACGCCGCCGATGTTGACGCCGATGCCAAGGTCGTAATCCGCCTCCGCCGCGCTGCTGACCACGGCCGCGAGATGGAACACCACGTTGGTGCCCGGCGGGATCACCTCCGGCGGCAGGGTGGCGACATCCCCCGCATAGCTGCGAACTGGGAACGGCAAGTGGGGCGGTTCGGGCATGGCGACGTCGAACAGCACCAGCCCGGTGACCGGGTTGGCGCCGATATGCGGGTCTGCAGCCAGGCGAGCGAGCAGCTTGCGGCCGATAAAGCCATTTGCGCCCAGAATGGTGATCTGCATAACAGCGTTCCTCCAATGGCCGGCCGATGGCGTGCGCGGTTTGGCCACTCGTGGTCCGATGCCGTCGCGCTTCAGCACGTCGGCTGAATCGGCCCACCAAATCAAGCTAGTGATCCGACGCATGCTGAACCATCTGAATGAGTCGAAGCACAGTCTCCCATTACAACGCAGGCGAGCGCCACATGGCCGAGCAGAAGATTGCGGTTATCACCGGGGCAACGTCCGGGTTGGGCCAATTCGTGGCGTATGGGCTGGCGGCTGCCGGCTATCACACCGTGATCGTGGCCCGCAGCGCAGAGCGGGGTGAAGCGATCCGGCGCGCCATGGCCGAGCGGACGCCCGGCGCCTCAAGCGAGTTGGTGCTGGCCGACCTGTCCCTACTGGCCGAGGCGCGGCGGGCGGGGGACGCGATTGCCGCCAAGCATGGCCAGGTGCACCGTCTGGTCAACAACGCTGGGCTGATTACGGCGCGGCGGGAGGTCACGGCGGAGGGTCACGAGCGGATTCTGGCCGTCAACCACCTGGCGCCGTTCATACTGACCCGGGCGCTGGAGGGCGCGCTGCGCCAGGGTGCCCCGGCAAGGGTGGTCAATGTCGGCTCCACGGCATCCGACCGGGCGCGGCTGCGTCTGGATGACCTGGAGCGGCAACGCTCCTTCACCATCTACGGCGCCTACGCCCAGTCCAAGCTGGCGTTGATGATGGCGACGTTCGAGTGGGCCCGCCGCCTGGCCGGGACGGGCGTGGGTGTGAACGTGGTGCATCCGGGCGTGGTGGCGACGCAGCTTGCCTCGCTGCCGGGTCCGATCGGCTGGGTTTGGCGGCTGGGCAAGCCGTTCATGATCTCGCCCGAGCGGGGGTCCGACACGCCGCTGTTCGTGGCCCTGTCGCCGACGCTGGAGGACGTGACCGGGCAGTATTTCAAGCGCCGCAAGCCGGTACGGCCCAACTCGCAGGCGCTGAGCGGAGAGCTGTGCCGGCGGCTCTGGGCGGAGACGGAGCGGCTGGCCGAGCCGTCATAAGACGCTTGCGCGAAAGCACGCAATCAGCTATCTTTCTATCATCATGATGATGAATCTCACCTCCGACCAAGTTCGTGCCGCGCGTGCGCTACTGCATATCGAGCAAAGCGAGCTGGCTCAGACCGCCGCCGTGTCTGTGGTGACCATCCGGCGTTTGGAAGCCGACGACGCCTATGCCCGCGTTTCGGCCGCCACGCTGGACGGGGTTCGCCGGGCGTTGGAACGGGCTGGGGCGGAGTTCATCCCCGGCGGAGTTCGCCGGCGCATGCAGCCCGACACGACGGCGCTGTTCGAGGACCTGCGCGCCATCAGCCTGCAGAGCGCCGAGCAGCTTGCCGGCCAGGCGGAGCTGACCGAAGCCGACCTGTATGACGAGGACGGCTTGCCGGCGTGATCGCCGTCGACAGCTCGGCCCTGATTGCCGTGCTGCGGCGGGAGCCCGAGGCGGATGATTTCCTCCGGGTGATAGCCGGTGCCGGCGGCTGCCTGCTCGCCTCGGTCAGCTATCTCGAGACCAGCATGGTGCTGGCCGGGCGGACCGGGCGCGCCACTTCCTGGGCCGGTCTGGATGCGCTGATCGCCCGCGCCGGCATGCAGGTGGTGCCGCAGGACCGGCCGTTGGCCGCAGCCGCGCGCGAGGCGTTTCTGCGCTATGGCAAGGGGCGGCACCCGGCGGCGCTTAACCTGGGCGATTGCGCCACCTATGCCCTGGCCAAGAACCAGAGCCTGCCGTTGCTGTTCAAGGGCGAAGATTTCACCCATACCGACCTGATACCGGCGCGCTGACCGCCGCCAACCGGAGACGCAGCCATGACAGTGCCCGAGAGCATGAGCTTCATCGAGGTGGCGCAACCCGGCGGCCCGGAGGGGATGCGCCTGGCGCGCGGCCCGGTGCCGCAGCCTGGCCCCGGCGAAGTGCTGGTCCGGGTGGCCGCTGCCGGGGTGAACCGGCCAGACATCCAACAGCGCAAGGGCCTCTACCCGCCCCCGCCCGGCGCGAGCCCGCATCTCGGCCTGGAAGTCGCCGGCGAAGTGGTAGCAGCCGGTGAGGGCGTCAACGCCGCGGTGGGAGCGCAGGTGTGCGGCCTGGCCAATGGCGGCGGCTATGCCGAGTATTGCATCGTGCCCGCCGCCCAATGCCTTCCCTGGCCCAAGGGCTACGACGCGGTGCAAGCGGCCGCCCTGCCCGAGACCTTCTTCACGGTGTGGGCCAACCTGTTCGAATTGGGGCAGTTGCAGCCGGGCCAATCCGCCCTTGTGCATGGCGGCAGCAGCGGCATCGGCACCACCGCCATCCAGCTCGCCCAAGCCTTCGGCGCCCGCATCTACGTAACCGCCGGGTCGGCCGACAAGTGCGAGGCCTGCGTGCGGCTGGGAGCGGATGCGGCAATCAACTACAAGGAGGCCGACTTCGCCGACAGCATCAAGCAGTTCACCAATGGCGCCGGGGTGAACGTGGTGCTGGACATGGTGGGGGGACCCTACCTGCAACGGAACCTGCGCTGCCTGGCGATGGACGGGCGATTGGTGCTGATCGCCTTCCTCGGCGGCAACAAGGTGGAGCAGCTTGACCTCACGGCCGTGATGACCCGGCGGCTGGTGATCACCGGCTCGACGATGCGGCCGCGGACGGCGGCGCAGAAGGGTGCCATTGCGCAGGCGCTCTACACGCAGGTCTGGCCCAAACTGGAGGATGGCAGCATCGCGCCCGTGATCCATGCCCGCCTCCCGCTGGCAGAGGCGGCGGCAGCGCACCGGCTGATGGAGAGCAGCGAGCACGTCGGCAAGATCATGCTGACGGTGTAGCGGCCGGTGCGGCTGCATGCGCTGGTAACGGGGGCAGGACCGTCCGTCGTCCTGCTGCATGGCTTGTTTGGCTCTGCGCGCAACTTGGGCGGCCTGTCGCGGTTTTTGGCGCCCCGCCACCGGGTTCTGGCCCTGGACGGGCGCAACCACGGCGACAGCCCGCACGACCCGGCGATGGACTACCCCACCATGGCCGCCGATGTGCACGAGACGATGGCCGCGGAGTTGGCCTTCCCGGCGGCCGTGCTGGGCCACTCCATGGGCGGCAAGACCGCGATGCGCTTGGCGCTGACCTGGCCCGAAGCCGTCTCCTGCCTGGTGGTGGCCGACATCGCACCGGTGCCGTATGGCTCGCATTTCGGCGGCTACATTCCGGCGATGCAGGCGGTAACGCCCGCCATGTCTCGGGCGGAAGCGGATGCCGCACTCGCGGAGGTTGTGCCCGATCCGGGCGTGCGCATGTTCCTGCTGGGCAATTTTCGGCCCAGCCTGGGATGGCGCGTGGGCTTGGCCGAGATTGGCGCTGCCTTGCCGGCCATCGAGAGCTGGCCGGAGATCGACCGGCACTATGACGGCCCAGCGCTGTTCATCACCGGCGCCCAATCCCACTACGTGCGGCCAAGCGCGCACCCGGTGATCAGGCGCTTGTTCCCAGCGGCCCACTTCGTGACCATTGAGGGCGCAGGCCACTGGCTGCACACCGAGCAAGCAAGCGCGTTCAATGCGGCAGTGGGCGAGTTCCTGGGCGCGCCGGCATAACTCTCGCGATCAGGCAGCAGCTTGGCCTCATCCGGCTTGGTTCGCCTTCGCTGGTGGCGGCCAAATCGGCTGACCCATGCGACTAATGCTGGAGAAGATGCTTATTGCCAGCAATCATAAGTTAATCTCTCCGACCTAACATCACTTCACCCTACGGAAGTGGTACCATGGATGTCATCACTAATGCTCTAACTGTTCACAAGCGAATTAACGATCGTCTCAAGGCTGCCATTCGAAGCCCGCAGGATATCGACCCAAATAGTATTCGAACCGACCGGACATGTGAGTTCGGCGTCTGGATTTACGGCAGTGGCGGAGCGGCGTACAGCGATAGCTTGGAGTTCAAAGCGCTGCAGCATACCCATCGGTTGTTTCATCAAGCCGCCTACATGGCCCTATGCCTTTGCAAGGTGGGCAAGCCTGATGAAGCCGAAGACTCGATTGAAAGCGGCGAGTTTCACCGGCTGTCAGAAGAGATGATCGTCCGCTTGCGCGCCATGCAGATCGTTGTTGCTGCGAAGAAGCAAGCCTTGGTTTGCGAGCCGGTTGGCGCGCTCACGCCCTAGAGACCTCTCACGACACGTCTGCTCAGGGGAGTTCACTGCCAAACGGAGTCAGCACCTCCAGCGCCATCGCAGCGCCTCAGATATGCAGCGCCCGTCCCTCCACCGCCAGCGCCGCTTCTTTCACGGCCTCGTTGAGGCTGGGATGCGCGTGGCAAGTACGGGCCACGTCCTCGCTGCTGGCGCCGAATTCCATTGCGGTGGCGATTTCGGCGATGAGGGTGCCGGCGTCGGGGCCGATGATGTGGGCACCAAGGATCTCGTCGGTTGCCTTGTCGGCCAGGATTTTCACGAAACCCTCGGTGATGCCCATGGCGCGGGCGCGGCCATTGGCGGTGAAGGGGAACTTGCCGACCTTGTAGGCGCGGCCTTCCGTCTTCAGCATCTCCTCGGTGGCGCCGATCGAGGCGACCTCGGGCCAAGTGTAGACCACGCCGGGGATTACGCCGTAGTTCACATGGCCCGCCTGCCCGGCCAGCATCTCGGCGAGCGCCACGCCCTCCTCTTCCGCCTTGTGGGCCAGCATCGGCCCGGTGACGACGTCACCGATGGCGTAGATGCCGGGCACGTTGGTGGCGTAATGGGCGTCGATCTTCACCCGGTGACGGTCATCGAGCGCCACGCCGGCCTCTTCCAGGCCCAGCCCCTGGTAGAACGGGCGGCGGCCGATCGCGACCAGCACCACATCCGCAGCCAGGGTCTCGGGCGCACCGCCCTCGGCGGGTTCCAGCGTGAGCGCCACGCCCTCCCCGGTCTTTTGCGCGGCCGTGACCTTGGTCTTCAAACGGAACTTGATGCCCTGCTTGCCCAGCACCCGCTCGAAAGTCTTACCCACCTCGGCGTCCATGCCCGGCACCAAGCGGTCGAGGAACTCCACCACCGTGACTTCGGCGCCCAGGCGGCGCCACACGCTGCCCAGTTCGAGGCCGATATAACCGCCGCCGATCACCACCAGATGGCCTGGCACCCGGTCCAGCTCGAGCGCGCCGGTGGAGCTGACGACCACCTGCTCATCCAGCTCCACGCCCGGCAACGGAATGCTCTCGCTGCCGCTGGCGACCACGATGGCCTTGGTGTCGTACTCCGTGCCGGCCACGCTCACCTTACCGGGGGCCACGATGCGGCCCTCACCCTTCAGCCAAGTGACCTTGTTCTTCTTAAACAGGAACTCGACGCCCTTGACGTTGGCGGTGACGACTTCGCCCTTGCGCGCCTGCATGCGGGCGAGGTCGAGCTTCACGCTCTCGACGATCACGCCATGGTCCTTGAAGCCGTGGCTGGCCTCCTCGAAGTTCTCGGAAGACTGCAGCAGCGCCTTGGACGGGATGCAGCCAATGTTGAGGCAGGTGCCGCCCAGCGTGGCACGCTTCTCGACGCAGGCGGTCTTGAGCCCCAATTGGGCGGCCCGCAGCGCGCAGACGTAGCCGCCCGGGCCCGCCCCGATGATGATGACGTCAAACGACTCGCTCATGGTCACTCCAGCTTACCCGCCCTCATTAGGTAGGGCCGCCGCCGCCGCTGCACCACCCATTCATGCGCTTGGATGGATTTCAATGGCCGGGAGCGGCGAAGGCCAGGATGGCCGCGTTCAGCCGCTCCGGCTCGTCGACCCGTAGGGAGTGGCTGCTGTGCTCGAACACGTCAAGCTGGGAGTCGGGGATGAGGCGGTGGATTTCCTCGGAAAAACGCGGCGGGCAAATCCAGTCATGCCGGCCGGCCAGGACTAGGGTAGGCGCAGTGATGCGGCCGAGCTCCGGGCGCAGGTCATAGCGGCGCAGGAAGCCGCCGGGTCCGAAAGCGCGGTTGAGCGGCTCGGGGGAATAGCTCGCCCTGCCCCGCGTGGCCGCCTGGGCGGCGTTGTGGCGGCGGCTGTAGAGCGGGCCCATGATGGCGTAGTACTCCTCCATCTGCTCCGCCGTCTCGAACGTGCCGGACCAGAGGCGCTGGCACACGCGCTGCTGCTCCGCCGTGCCGTGTGCGGCGATGAACTGCTCGGCGGCGGGCATGAACCCGGCATGCGCGGCAGTGACGATCAGCACCAGCTTGCTGACGGCGGCCGGGTAGCGGGCGGCATGCGCCATCGCCACCATGCCGCCATAGCTGGTGCCGATGCTCACGATCGGCCCGGCGCCGAGATGCAATCGCAGCGCCTCCATGTCGGCCACATTCTCGTCCAGCGTGTAGCGTGCCGGGTCGCCGCGGGCGGACCGGCCATTGCCGCGATGGTCGAAGTAGACGAGCTGCATGGCATCCGCGAGTGGCGACATGGCGGGCTTGAAGCCGGTGTGGTCGCCGCCCGGGCCGCCATGGATCACGAAGGCCACGGGGCGCTCGCGCATGGACGCGCCCTCGGGCACCAGGCCGGCGCCTTCCACGTCGAAAAACAACGTTGTGTCCCGAAGGTTGGCGTGCATGCGATATCCTTTGCAACTTGGCTGGGTCAGCCGGGTTTGCAGTCCCTGGTCCTTGTGGGAGGCTATCACGACCGAAGCCATGTCAACCGTGTCGGACGAGGTGGCGGAAGCAAAGGCGGCGGCCAAGGCGGCCAAGCTGCACTATGTGTCCGACCGCAAACCAGGCATCCGGCGCGAGCGGATCGAAGACGGCTTCGCCTTCTTCCAGACCGATGGCTCCCGGATCGAGGACGAGGCGGAAATCGCCCGCATCAAGAAGCTGGCCATCCCACCTGCCTACACCGATGTGTGGATCTGCCGCGACCCAAGCGGGCACCTGCAGGCCACGGGGCGGGACGCACGCGGGCGCAAGCAATACCGCTACCACCCGAAGTGGCGCGTGGTGCGAGACGAGGCGAAATACGGCCACATGCTGGTGTTCGGCCGCGTGCTGCCGGCGATCCGCGCCCAGGTGGAGCGGGATTTGGCCACGCCGGGTCTGTCGCGGCGGCGGGTGCTGGCGGCCGTGGTCAAGCTGCTGGAGAAGACCTTGGCGCGGGTGGGCAATGAGGAATATGCCCGCGACAACAAGAGCTTCGGCCTCACCACCCTGCGCAACCGGCACACCAGGGTCAAGGGCAGCCGCATCGCGTTCGACTTCCGCGGCAAGCACGGCATTGACCACCATGTGGACCTGACCGACCGGCGGCTGGCCAACATCGTGGCGCGCTGCCGTGAGTTGCCGGGCCAACACCTGTTCCAGTACCTGGATGCAGAGGAGGAGCGGCACACGATCGGGTCCGACGACGTGAACGAGTACCTGCGCGAGATCAGCGGCGAGGACATCACCGCCAAGGACTTCCGCACCTGGGCCGCGACCAACCTGGCGGCGATGGCGCTGCGTGAGCTGGAGCGGTTCGACAGCGAGGCGAAGAACAAGAAGAATGTGGTGCAGGCGGTCGAGGCGGTGGCGGGCTTGCTCGGCAACACCCCCTCGGTGTGCCGCAAGTGCTACATCCACCCGGCAATCTTTGACGGCTACCTCGACGGCAGCCTGCTGGAAGGGCTGAAGGCGCGGGCGGATGAGGCGCTGGAGGACACCAAGTCGGGGCTGACGGCGGAGGAGGTGGCAGTGACGGCGTTCCTCAGCCGACGGCTGGGCGAGGTGAAGACAGAGCAGGCGAAGGCGGCATAATCGGCTATTCTCCCTCTCCCTTTGGGAGAGGGCCGGGGTGAGGGGCACGCAAAGGCATGCAATCGCATGCTGGGCCCCACACCCAACCATAAACCGGCCGGACAAAACATTTTAGCGATTGCGCCTTCAAGCCGCCTGCGGCACCGCCGCGGCGGTCTGCTCCATCTCGCGGCGCAGCGCCACCACGTCCAGGTCCGCCTCGATCTCCACGTCCTCAAACCGGACAACCGTGTCGCGCGCCACTGGCCGCTTCATGCGGGCATGGCCGGCCAGCCCGATCGGCAGCGCACCGACGGCAAGGCTGCGGGCGGCGGGGATGGCGTTGGCCCAGACGGTGAAGCCGCCCTCCCCGTCTAGAACGTCGCCGGGCCGCAGGTCTTTCTTGGCGGTGGCCACGGCGTCCCCGCGGAACTCGCGGGAACTGCCGGTCGGCTCGCCGCGCAGCACGGCGGAGAGCACGCTCACGCTGGTCTCCAACCCGATCATGTGGAATGGGCGCCACAGCGAGCCATACCAGCCGGACGGGTCAGTGAGCAGGCCATACTGGGCAAAGCAGGCGCGGGCATACTCGTTGTGCGCCTTGAAGGTGACGAACACGCCGTAGCGGATGTTGTTCATCACCTCGCGGCCGTCCGGCTCCTGGCTGGCGGCGATGTCGAGCAGGCCGCTGCGCGCCAGGCGCCCGCCATCCGCCACGGGGCGGAACACCCGTGCCAGGTCGTGCACGCCGGCGGGGGGAAAGGCCAGGCCGTCATTCGGGCAGTCGAGCCCGGTGCCATTCGCCACCGCTGCCATCTCGATCGCCGCCTTGGTGCCGTCGGTGAAGGAGTTGTACATTTTGGGGTTGAAGTCACCCTTACGCACTGTCTCCTCCGACCAGCCGAAAAACCCCCAGACCGTCTCGGGCGTGGAGTAGCGGTAGCGCGGCTCGAAGTTCATGCCCTTGCCGGCGGCGGTCAGCTCGAAGCCGCAGGAGCGCGCCCAATCCACCAGCTCGCAGATCAGCGCCGGCTGGTCGCCATAGGCCATGCTGTAGACCACGCCGCGAGCCCGGGCGCGCTCGGCCAACAGGGGGCCGCACAGCACGTCCGCCTCGACATTCACCATCACCACGTGCTTGCCCGCTTCGATGGCGGCGGCGGCGTGGCGGATGCCGTGGGTGGGGTGCCCGGTGGCTTCGATGATGCACTCGACATGCGGAGAGGCCGCCAGGGCCATGGCGTCCGCCAGCACGCAGGTGGCGCCGCTGGCGGCCGCGCTATCGAGAGAGCGAGCACCGTAGCGCTCGGGCGGCCAGCCCACGCGCTGGAGCGAGGCTCGGGCCTTGCCCACATCGAGGTCCGCTACGCCGACCACGTGAAACCCCGCAATGCGCTGCACCTGAGCCAGCACCATGGAGCCGAACTTGCCCGCCCCGATCAGGCCCACACGGACCGGGCGGCCGCCGGCGGCGCGCTCCGCCAGCAGAGTGGAGAGGTTCATGGGCAACGCTCCTTTTAACGGGCCGGCACGAAGCCGAGCGAAAACCACGGGATGGCGGCAACCACGACGAGCCCGGCGGCGAGCGCGCCGAGATAGGGCCAGATGCGGCGCAACCCGCGCTCAGGCGGAACCTGGCCGATGATGCAGGCAGCGTAGTAGCCGAGGCCAAAGGGGGGCGCGAACAGGCCGATGCCCATGGCCAGGATCACCACGACAGCATAGTGCAGGTCGCTGATGCCGAGCTGCTTGGCGATGGGGAACAGCAGCGGGCCGAACAGCACCATGGCCGGGATGCCTTCGAGCACCGAGCCGAGCACCATGAACACCAGGATGGAGATGGCGAGGAAGCTCCATTGGCCGCCGGGCACATGCGCCATGGCGCCGGCAAGCGCGGTGGAGAAGCCGCTTTGCGTCAGCGCCCACGCCATCGCGGTGGCGCCCCCCACGATGAACAGGATGGCGCTGGAGAGCGAGGCGGTGGCGACCAGCATCGGGTAGATGCGCCGCCAGTCGAACTGGCGATAGACCAGCGCACCCACGACGGCGGTGTAGGCAACGCCAATGGTGGAAACCTCGGTGGCGGTGGCAAACCCGCCGATGACGGCGCCGCGAATCACGAACGGCAGCAGCAAAGCGGGGATGGCGATCAGAAAGGTGCGGCCCACCTCCCGCGCCGGCGCCCGCACCACGCCAGCCAGGCGGTCCTTCCCCGCGGCGCGCCGGGCGACCAAGGCGAGCACCAACGCCAAGAAGAGGCCCGGCATCAAACCCGCAGTGAACAGCCCGGCGATGGACACGCTGGTCACCGAGCCGATCACGATCAGCACGATGGAGGGCGGAATGGTCTCGCTCATCGCGCCCGAGGCCGCCAGCAGCGCGATCAGCTCGCCTTCATCGGCGCCGCGGCGCTTCATCTCGGGGAACAGCACGGGGGCGACCGCGGCCATGTCGGCGGTCTTGGAGCCGCTGATCCCGGACACGAGCAGGATGGCGCCGATCAGCACATAGGACAGCCCGCCGCGGACATGGCCGAGCAGGGCGGCCAGGAAGTTGACCAGCACGCGCGCCAGCCCCGTCATCTCCATCAATTGCCCGAGCAGCACGAATAGCGGCACGGCCAGCAGGATGAGCGAGCTCATGCCCTCGTCCATCCGGCCCACCACGATGGAGAGCGGCGTGCTGGTGGTGGTCAGCAGATAGGCGATGGTGGCCAAGGCAAACCCGAATGCGATCGGCATGCCGGACAGCACGGCGGCGCCGAGCAGCAGCACGAAGAATACCAGCAGGTTCCAATTGCCCATGGCGTGCAGCGGCGGCGCCGCCAGCCACAAGGCCGCGGCCAAAGCGAGCAGCACCGCGGCGCCCAGCAGCACCGCACGCAGCCGGAAGCGCGTGAGCTGCATCAGGGCTGACAGGCCGATCAGCACCAAGCCCACCGGCATCGCCAAGGCGCGGACCAGGCCGGACCAGCCCAGCGCCGGGGTTTCGACGTAGGATTGGTCGTCCACGTAGTCGAGCGCAGGGCTGATCAGCAGCGCCACCAACAGCACCGGCACCAGGATGGCCAGCACTTCTGCCACGGCCCGCGCGCCGGGCGGCAGCCGCTCCGCCAGGTAAGACAGGCGCATATGGCCGGTACGTTGCACGGCGATGGCGGCGCCGAACATGGCAAGCCAGAGGAACAGGATGGAGGCAAGCTCATCGGACCAGACGAGCGGGGTGCGCAGCAGGTAGCGCGTCGTCACACCCATCAGCAGGATGAGCACCTCGGCCACCAGCAGCACCACGGTGGGCAGCTCGACCGCAAGCGCCAGCCATCGCGCCGCCCGGTCGGCAATGCTGGTCTGCGGCGGGTGCTGCGCGAGGACGGGGATGCTGCCGACGTGCATAGGCTAGACCAAAGGCCCGGTGACCGCCTGCAGCGCTGCCCAGCCTTCGTCGCCGAACTTGGCTTTCCAGTCACCGTAGAAGCTGGTCTTGCGCAGCGCGGCCTGGAAGGCGGGTTTGTCGACGGTCAGGAAGGTCATGCCGTCCTTCTGCAGCTCGGCCTTCAGGCTGGCATCGAGCCGCTGCTCGTCGGCGCGCTGGTCGTGGATGGATTGGGCGAACTCGCGGCGCACAATTTCGGCGGCGCTGGCGGGGAGGCGGCCGAGCGTGCGGCGATTGGCCAGCACGCAAAAGCAGTCCCAGATGTGGTTGGTCTCGGACACGTATTTCTGCACTTCGTACAGCTTGGCGGTGGAGATGGTGACCAGCCCGTTCTCCTGGCCGCCGACCAGCTTGGTTTGCAGCGCCGTGTAGACCTCGTTGAAGTTTATGGCCGTGGGTGCGGCGCCGAGCGCCTGGAACAGCGAGGTGAAGATCGGCGAGACCGGGACGCGGATGTGGAAGCCCGACAAGTCCTGCGGCTGCTTGATCTGCCCGTCGGACGAGGTGATCTGGCGGAAGCCGTTGTCGCCGAGCGGGGCGACCAGCAGGATGCCGGTCTTCTCGATTTGCGTCTTGATGTAGGCACCCAACTGGCCGTCGACGGCTTGGTAAACCTGGTCATAGCTGGAAAAGGCAAATCCTACGTTCACCAGCGCTGCTGCCGGCGCCAGGGTGGAGAGCACCGAGCCGGCCACGTTCAGGAAATCGATCCCGCCGGCGCGCAATTGCGAGATCTGGTCGGTGTCGGAACCCAATTGGTTGTTGGGGAACAGCGTCATCGCCACCTGGCCGTTGGTGGCTTGCTTGATGCGGTCAATCCCCTCCTGCAACCGTGTGTTGATCGGGTTGGTGGGGGATTGCCCGGTCGCGAGCTTGAGCTCGAACTCGGCGGCGCGGCTGCGGCGGGAGCCGATAGCGAACAAGGGCAGCGACCCGGCCAGCACCAGCCGGCGGGATAGTCTTGGCAGAGCGTCCTTTGGCATGCTGCAGCCCTCCCGAGCCCGCCGCGCCGATTTCGGCGCGTTGTTGTTATTGGCGCAAAGCAGCTCGCACTGTCTCCGCCACGCCGGGCCCGTCAAGCCCGTAATGCCGGTAAAGATGGGTCGGCGGCCCCAGAATCGAGTATTGGTCCGGCATGCCGATGCGGGTGAGCCGCGCTTGCGCGCCATTGCAGGCGAGCACCTCGGCCACGGCCGAGCCAAAGCCGCTGGTGATGTTGTGCTCCTCGGCGGTGAACAGCATGCCGTGCTGCTTGGCGGCGGCCAGGATGGGCGCCTCGTCGATCGGGCGGATGGAGTAGCAATCGACCACGCCCAACTCGATGCCGTCGGCCGCCAGGATGTCGCGCGCGTCCAGCGCCGCCTTTACCAGGTTGCCAATGGCCAGCACCGTGGCATGGCGTCCCTCGCGCAGGGTATGGCTGCCGCCAATGCGCCACTCCGGCGGCGCGTCGTACACCGGCGCCTCCCGCCCGCGGCCGACGCGGAAGTAGATCGGGCCGTCGTGGTCGATGGTGCGGAGCAGCGCGGCGCGAATGGCGTTGGCGTCGCACGGGGCCATCACGGTAAGGTTGGGGATCGCCCGCAGCAGGCCGATATCTTCATTGCAGTGATGCGAGGTGCCGTAGAAGCCCATGGCGATGCCGCTATGGGTGCCGACCATGCGCACCTTCAGGTTCGGGTAGGCAATGTCGTTGCGGATGTTCTCGGCACCCATCAGTGCCAGGAAGAACGAATAGTTGGAGATGACCGGCAGCGCCCCCGTGGTGGCCAGGCCGGCCGCGGCCCCGATCATGTTGCGTTCGGCAATGCCGAAGTTGAAGTAGCGGTCCGGGTAGCGCCGGCCGAAGTTGATCACCTGGGTCGGGCGGCCGAGATCGGCGGTGCAGACGACGATATCACGGCCGGCCTCCACCAGGCCGATCAGCACGTCCCCAGTGGGGAGCTGCAGCGACAGGTTGAGGCTGCCCACCATGTCCCAAGATTTCTCGTCCATCCCGGCGACGACGGTGGACTCCGCCATGTCCACGGCGGGGTTGCGGATGGCGGCATACGTGTCGTTCATCCAACCTCTCCCGCCTCGATCTCGGCCAAGGCACGGTCACGGTCCGCCGGGCCAAGGAAGCCCAGGTGCCACTGCCAAGTGCCTTCCATGAAGCTGACGCCGCGGCCGGAGACCGTGTCGGCCAGGATCACCGCCGGGCCGTCGCGGCGCTGGTTGAGCGCCCAATCCAGCGCGTCCCCCACGGCGGCGAGGTCGTGGCCGTCGATGCGGCGCACGTCCCAGCCGAAAGCGCGCCACTTTGCGTCCAGCGGCTCGTTGTCCATGGTCTCGCCGACCACGCCATCGCTGCCGACGGTGTTGATGTCCACGATGCCGACCAGGTTGCTGAGCTTGAAATGGGCGCCGCTCATCGCCGCTTCCCAGACCTGGCCTTCCGCCTGCTCGCCATCGCCCATCATGCACACCGTGCGCCCCGGCGAGCCGCGGCGGCGCAGCCCCAACGCCATGCCGACGCTCACCGACAAGTTATGGCCGATCGAGCCCGAGGAGAAATCCGCGCCGCGCACCTTGCGCATGTCGGGGTGGTCACCATAGGGCGAGCCTAAGCGGGTATAGGTGTAAAGGTCGTCCCAGCCGAAGAAGCCTTGGTCGGCCAGCACGGGGTAAAGCCCGATGGCGGCATGGCCCTTGCCCATGGTGAAGCGGTCCCGGTCCGGCCAGCCGGGCTCGTCCGGTCGGACATGGAGGAACTCGTAGTAGAGCGAGGCCACCAGCTCGGCCATGGAGAAGGCGCTGCCGTAATGGCCGCTGCCGCAGATATCGGTGAGCTTCACCGTCTCGCGGCGGATCATCTTGGCCTTCTCGCGCAGCAGCTCCGCGCTGACATTGCGGCGGGGACGGTCAGCCATGGATCAGCATGCCTCCATTCACGTCGATCACCGCGCCGGTGATGTAGGAAGACAACTCGCTGGCGAGAAACAGAAAGGCGCCGGCGACGTCTGAGGCGTCGCCTAAGCGGCCGAGCGGGATGGTGCCGGCGATCTCCGCCTTCATTTGCGGGGTAAGGCGGCCGCCGGTGATGTCGGTTTGGATCAGACCCGGCGTCACGCAGTTGACGCGGATGCCGTCGGGGCCGAGCTCGCGCGCCATGGCTTTGGCCAGGCCGAGCACGCCCGCCTTGGCAGCGGAGTAATGCGGGCCGCCGAAGATGCCGCCGCCGCGTTGCGCGGACACCGAGGACATGCAAGCGATGGCGCCGCGCTGGCGCGCCCGCATGCCGGGGATGACGGCCTGGCTGAGATTGAGCACGCCGCGCAGGTTCACGTCGAGCACCGCATCCCACTGCTCCGCCCCGATCTCCATCAGCTTCAAAGGCTGAGTGATGCCGGCGTTGTTGATGAGGATGTCGATGTCGCCCAGTTCGGCTTCGACGCGCTGCACGGCCGCGTCGCACGCAGCGCGGTCAGTCACGTCGCAGGCGAAGCCGGCGTGCCCGGCGCCGAGTTCGGCGGCGGCCGCGGCGGCGTCTGCTCCGCTGAGGTCGAGAATGGCGACGCGGGCGCCGTGCTCGGCGAACAGGCGCGCCGTGGCCAAGCCGATGCCGCGGCGGCTGGCGGCCCCGCTGATGGCGGCAACTTTGCCTTGCAGCAGCATGTTTCCCCCTTTTCGTTGCAGCCACTGTCGGCGAGGCAAGCGGGAACGGCAAACGCCGAATTTGCGCCCCGTGGTGACTCAGAGTCATGCTGCGCCGCATGACACCGCTGCATCTCTCAGCCTTGCGGGCCTTCGAGGCCGCGGCACGCTGCCACTCGTTTGCGCTGGCAGCGCGCGAGCTGAACGTCTCGCCCTCCGCCATCAGCCATGCGGTGCGGCGGCTGGAGCGCGAACTGGGCGCGGCGCTATTCCTGCGCAACGGCAAACCCTTGCTGCTGTCGGTGGCGGGCGAGACGCTGATGCGCCATGTCGACCGCGGCTTTGCCGAGTTGGGGCGCGGGGTGGCGGCGGTGTCGTCACGCGGGCCGTTGCGGTTCCGGCTGCACTGCGCGCCGTCGTTCGCGGCACAATGGCTGGGGCCGCGCCTGCCAGCCCTACTGCAAACCCATCCGAGCCTGGAAATTCGGCTGGCGGCCGGAACCGACTACTCGCGCTTTGCCGCCGATGAGTTCGACGCCGACATCATCTACGGACTACCGCGGCAGCCCGGGCTCGACGTGCTGCCGCTGGGCGAGGAAGTGGTGACGCCGCTTTGCACGCCGGCGCTGGCGGCAGGGCTGGCGCGGGCGGAGGACCTGCTGGCGGCGCCGTTGCTGGAGAGCGATAACAAGACGCTGCGGTGGAGCGACTGGTTCAGCGCCAATGCCCTGGCGCCGCCGCAGCCCCGGCGCGCCCGGTTCGACCGCAGCTTCCTCGCCATTGCCGCTGCCGTGTCGGGGCTGGGGGTGGCGCTGGAAAGCACCCTGCTGGCGCAGCGGGAGTTGGCGAGCGGGGCGCTGGTGCGACCGTTGCAGGGGCGGGCGGAGGATTGCCGCTATGTCGGGCACCGGCTGGTGTTCCCGCGCGATGCCCGCCGCCCGCCGCTGACCTTGTTCGTCGCCTGGCTGGAGGCGGAGTTGGGCCTGGCTCTACTCGGCGGCAGCGGCTAGCGGGAGCATCCCGGCAGGGAGGCGGGCGCGCAGGCGGCGGATGCGCCTCGGGTCGGCGTCCAGCACGCGGAACTCCATGCCGGATGGATGGGTGACCACCTCGCCGCGGGGCGGTACGCGGCCGGCCAGGGTGAAGATGAGGCCGCCCACCGTGTCGATATCGGCGGCGCGCTCCTCCTCGGTCAGCACCGTGCCGAACCGGGCTTCGAACGCCTCCACTGGCAGTCGGGCGTCCAGCTCCAGGGTGCCGTCGGGGCGCTCGGTGATCAGGGGCGCGTCTTCCTCGTCATGCTCGTCGGCGATGTCGCCGGTAATGGTCTCGACCAGGTCCTCGATGGTGACCAGGCCGTCAATACCGCCATACTCATCCACCACCAGGGCGAGATGGATGCGGGCTTGGCGCATCTGCAGCAGCAGGTCGAGCACCGGGACTTGCGGCGCCACCATCAGCGGCATGCGCAGGATGGCCTCGAGGCGGAACTCCTCCGGGCGGCCGACATAGGCGAACACGTCCTTGATGTGGACCATGCCCACGATGTCGTCCAATTGCTCATGGAACACCGGGATGCGGGAGTGGCCCTCGCGGCGGATATGCTCGAGCGCCTCGTCCAAGGTGACGGAAACGGGCATGGCAATGATGTCGGCGCGCGGCACCATCACGTCGTCGGCGGTGGTGCCGCGCAGGCGCAGCACGTTGGCGATCAGGGCACGCTCGTTGCGGTCGAGCTCGGGGGCTTGGCCGGGCTCGGTGGTGGCGTCGGCGGCTTCCTGCACCAGCTCGGCGATGCTTTCGCGCACGCTGTGCTCGTGGGCGCGGCCCCAAAAGAGGTGGCGCAGCCGCTGCAGCATAACGGAGCGGCCCACTTCGCTCATGCGCGCCGCCATGGATTGGGGACGCCAAGGCGGTGCAGGATGAGCGCCTCCCGAAGCTCCATGCGGCGGGCCTCGCCGGCGCCGCCATGGTCGTGGCCGCGCAAGTGGAGCGCGCCATGCACCACGAGATGAGCCAGCACGTGCGCGACCCGGCGCCCGGCTGCTCGGGCTTCACGGCGCACCACGCCGGCGGCGAGGATCACGTCCCCGCTGTCGAAGGTCAGCACGTTGGTCGGCTTGTTGCGGCCGCGATGGCGGGCGTTCAGCCGTTTCACCGCGCCATCGGACGCCAGCACGACGGCGCCCACACCCCCGGCGGCAGCGGCGGCGCGTCTTGCGAGCCGTTCCACCCGGGGCACCATCCGGCGCCACGACCGGTCGGCAACCAGGACAGGCGTCTCATCCTCCCGCGTGGGGAGGGTGGGACTTCGGCTACTTGGAGGCTCCATCACTCTCCCGCTTGGCGCGGCCGCGCGTGTCCCGCTCGGCCACCGCACGCTGTTCGTATGCGTCCACTATACGCGCGACGAGCGGATGACGCACCACATCCCTTACGTCGAATCGGCAGACGCCAATCCCCTGCACGCCCTCCAGCGTATCCAGCGCGTCCCGCAGGCCCGAGCGCTGGCCAGGGGGTAGGTCGATCTGGGTCAAGTCGCCGGTGATGACCATGTGGGTGCCCTCGCCCATGCGGGTGAGAAACATCTTCATCTGGGCGGCCGTGGTGTTCTGCGCCTCGTCCAGGATGACGAAGGCATGCGACAGGGTGCGGCCGCGCATAAAGGCGAGCGGGGCAACCTCGATTTCGCCCGTGGACATGCGCCGGGCCAATTGGTCGCCGGGCATCATGTCCCCCAAGGCGTCGTAGAGCGGGCGGAGATAGGGGTCGACCTTCTCCTTGAGGTCCCCGGGGAGGAAGCCGAGGCGTTCCCCCGCCTCGACGGCCGGGCGGGACAGGATGATGCGCTCGACCCGGCCGGCCGCGAGCATGGCGACCGCCTGGGCGACGGCGAGATAAGTCTTGCCGGTGCCAGCCGGGCCGATGCCGAACACCATTTCGAAGCGGCCAAGCAAATCCATGTAATTGGCCTGACCCGGCGAGCGCGGGCCCACCGAGCCGCGGCGGGTGCGGATGGCCGGCAGATCCGACAAAGGCAGGCGCGGGTCGGGTTCAGCGGCGGCCATGTGGTTGCCCATGCGGATCACAGCGTCAACATCGGCCATCGCCACCCCCTGCCCGCGCAACAGCCGCTGCCAAAGCCCGCCAAGCGCCGCCTGGGCGACCTCGATCTGCGCCGGCTCGCCCGATATCGCCACCCGGTTGCCGCGGCAGGACAAGCGCACGCCCAAGCCCTGCTCCAGCCGCACGAGGTGCCGGTCATGGTCGCCGAGCAGGAGGGGCAACAAGGTGTTGTCGTCGAACTGCATGGTCACGGCGCGGCCGGTCACGGCGGGCGGATTGGTCACGGCAATGGCCGGGGCGAGATGTGTCAAGCGCAGGCGAGCTCCTGTTCCAAGAGGCCAGAGAGGGAAGTGGGGGTGGTCTGCACGATCGTCACCGGCACTTCGGCGCCGATCAGCGATGCCGGGCCGGGAAAGTGCACCGGCTGCAAGGCGGGACTGCGTCCGCCCAACTGGCCGGTGCGGCGGCCGGGGCCGGTGACCAGGACTGAAAGCGTTTGGCCCTGGGCACGGGCATTGAAAGCAGCCTGGCCGTCCCGCAGCACCGATTGCAATTCCTGCAACCGGGCATCCTTTACCGGCTCAGGGACCTGGCCGGGAACGGCGGCAGCGGGGGTGCCGGGCCGGGGAGAGTATTTGAAGGAAAACGCCTGCGCGAAGCCGATATCGCGCGCCAGGGCCACGGTGGCGGCGTGGTCGGCGTCGGTCTCGCCGGGATGGCCGACGATGAAATCGGACGAGAGCGCCAAATCGGGCCGGGCGGCGCGCATCCGGTCAACCAGGCGGCGGTAGTCGAGCGCGGTGTGGCGGCGGTTCATGGCAGCCAGCATCCGGTCCGACCCGGATTGCACCGGCAAGTGGAGGAACGGCATCAGGGCTGGCACGTCCCGATGGGCGGCAATCAGGTCGTCCGCCATGTCGCGCGGGTGGCTAGTGGTGTAGCGGATGCGGCGCAGGCCCGGGATTTCGGCGAGGGCGCGCACCAGGCGCCCCATGCCCCACAGGCTGCCATCGGGCCCGGCGGCGCGCCAGGCGTTCACGTTCTGGCCGAGCAGGGTGATCTCGCGCGTGCCGCCTGCCACCATCCGGCGGGCTTCGGCCAGCACGGCGGCGGGCGGGCGGCTGATTTCGGCGCCGCGTGTGTAGGGGACGACGCAGAAGGAACAGAACTTGTCACAACCCTCCTGGATGGTGAGGAAGGCGGTGATGCCCTGGCTGGCAGCCTGCTCGGGCAGCGCGTCAAACTTCTCGACCGTGGTAAAGTCGGTCTCGATTACCGACCCGGCGGCGCGGGCGGCACGGGCGACCATTTCGGGCAGGCGGTGATAGGTCTGTGGGCCGAGCACGATGTCCACATAGGGAGCGCGTTTCAGCAACGCCTCGCCCTCCGCCTGCGCCACGCAGCCGGCGACGGCAAGCACAGTGCGGTGGCCTCGGGCGGCGCGCGCCTCTTTAACGACGCGGAGCTTGCCAAGCTCGGAAAACACCTTCTCGGCCGCACGGTCCCGGATGTGGCAAGTGTTGAGGATGACCATGTCGGCCTCCTCAGCGGCTGCCGTGGCGGCATAGCCGAGCGGGGCCAGAACGTCCGCCATGCGGGCGCTGTCATAGACATTCATCTGGCACCCCCAGGTGATCACGTGGAGGCGTTTGGGCGCGCGGCTGGGCGTGTGGTTCGGCTGAGGCATCAAGCAAGGGGCTTCCAGCAGTCGCGACCGGCCAGATCCGGCAGCGGGGCTGGAGCAGTGGTGGTGATGCGCAAGCTGGTCAAGAGTGGCAGATGGGCGTGGACTCCGGGTGGGCCAAGCGGCGGCTGTAGCCTATGAGGGAATCGTATCAAAATTCTTAATCGGCGTCATCTGGTGTTTGGGTCGGGGCCGCCCTCACCCCCCTACCCTCTCCCGCCAGCGGGAGAGGGCTTCTAGCGGGGAGCTACTTGGCTCGCTCGTAGTGGAGCTGGCGGGCGAGCCAGCAGCCGACTTCGGCCGTTTTCACCTGGCCGTCGGGGGCGCGCTGGAAACGAAGGGTCCAGTCGCCCGGGGGCGTGTGGTCGAGGGCGCGGGGACAGGGCAGCGCCCCCCAGTCGGGGGCGATGGGCTCCAGCAGCTCCATGCGGCCTTGGCCCAGCATGCCGGAAAAGGCGCCATACAGGGCACCGCCAGCGTCGGCCACGGTCAGCTCGGCATCCAGTTCGGCACAATGATAGCAGCCGGCGACGTCGAGCGTGGGCGCGCCGGAAAGAGGTTGGAGCAGCGAGCTCTGGTTGTCCTGTGGGCGGTCCATCCAAAGGCCGCCCTCACCGGGCCGCAGGCGGGTTGGTCCACCCACCGCGGTGCCGTCGGGTTGTAGGTCGAGCCGCTCGGCGTTGTGGCCGTAACGGAGGCGGAGCTGGTGCGGCGATGCGGAGTCGATGCGCACGGCCAGGCCGGTCTCGGCTTCCCGGTAGGCGCCGAGCCAATCCGGTGCGTCCGTGCCGGTGGCGGGCGGTGCCGGCTCGTCGAAAATGGCGCGCAGGATGTCAAGCACCGCGGCGGAGGCGTCCCCCAGGTGGTTGAACAGCACCACCACCGAAATCCGCTGCGCCGGCAGGGTGCAGCGATGGCTGCGCCAGCCGCGCAGGGCGCCGCCATGGCCGGTGGCGGGGCGGCCGAGCATGGGGCGGCGGTTCAGGCCAAAGCCGTATTCCGCCGGCGCGCCGCTCGCGAACTGCACCGGCGCGGCAAGGCGGGGGTAGAGCGCCGCCGGGTCGTCACGCGTTGCGTCGACATGGCGCTCCCAGGCGATCATGTCGTCCAGGCTGGCGCCCAAGCCGGCGTCCCCGGTCCATTGCACGCGGTTTTCCGCGGGCCGGAACCCGGCGGACTGGCTGCCTTCGTAGCCCTCGGTGCCGTCCGGCATGGCACGGGTGTCGGCGGCGAGAAAGGCGGTTGCCATGCCCGCCGGGTCGAACAGGCGGGTGCGGAGCAGCTCGGCGAAGCTGCGGCCGGTGCGCTCCTGGAGGACATCTGAGAGCAGGCGGAAGTTCTGGTTGCAGTAGGAATAGCGGGTGCCCGGCGCGAATTGCAGCGTTCGGGTGCGGCCAATTACGCGAGCGGCTTCGCTCTCGCCAAAGGGCGCTTCGGCGGGCGAGCCGTACAGCATGGCCACTGCCCAGTAATCGCGCAGGCCAGATTGGTTGTGGCAGAGCTGATGGGTGCGGGGCGGCGGCTGATCCAGCCGGGGCAGGCGGGCCGCGACGTCCGCGTCCAAGGCCGTGAGGTCGGGGAAGGCATCCAGCGCCAGGGCACAGGTGAACTGCTTGGTGACCGAGCACATGCGGAACAGCGTGGCGGGGGTGAACGCGATGCGCCGTTCGGCATTGGCCCAGCCCCAGGCATGGCGAGCCAAGACTTCACCGGCCTGCAGCACCGCCACGGCGCCGCCTGGCCCGGGATAGCTGGCTGGCAACCGTTGGACAGCGCGGTCGAGCCGAGCAGTGAAGGAGTTGGTCATGCCGCGCAATGTTGCGCAGCTCGGCGGCGGAGGAAAGTTTGCTGGCGGTTTACAGGCTCAAGAGGGCTGGGCCTGAGCTTGCGAACGCATTCCAGTTCACCAGCAACGCATAGCCGGTGGTGGACAGAACGGCGAACAACATCGCGGCCATCAATCGCCTGCGGCGTGTCTTGTCGTCCACTCGCATCGTAGCCCGCCCTATTCCGGCTCACCCAGAGCTGCCAATGTTGCACCGCAGCAGAGCGAATGCAACCTTGGTCGAGGATGTGTGAGCAAGCGGCAGCCTACCCGTCAGGTTTAAGCAAAACCTTAACGGGACTGGCGGTCAGGCGTCGTAATGTGCTGACGTTTTATCCCCGCCCGTGCGAGGCACGCGAACGCCGCGCGAGCGAGTCGACGATCACTGCAACGGCGAGCACGCCCCCCGTGATCATGTAGCGCAGCGAAGACGACAGATCGAGCAGGGTGAGGCCGCTGGAGATCGACTGGATGACGATGATCCCCAGCAGTGCGGCATAGGCGCTGCCGCGTCCGCCGAACAGGCTGGTGCCGCCGATCACCGCGGCGGCAATCGCGTCCAGGTTCACGTCGCCGGTGCCGGCCTGCTGGCTGGAGGAGGCTAGGCGCGCGGCCGACATCACGCCGCCAAGCGCCGCCAGGGCGGAACACAGCACGAAGGCGCTCATGTTGATCCGGCGCACATCGATGCCGGCGCGGCGCGCGGCCTCCCGGTTGCCGCCGACCGCCTTCATCGAGCGGCCCCATTTGGTCCGGGTCAGCGCGTAGTCCATGGCGACCACGAGGCCCACGAAGAGCGCGAACATCCAAGGGATACCGCGGTCCTTGCTGAGGTAAGCCACCACCGCTTCCAGCCCCACCACCAGCACGGCGGCGCGGATAAACAGGGCGTTGAGCGATTGGGAGGACAGCCCGGCGGCGCGCCGCCGGGACGCAGTGCGATAGCCGGACACCAGCACCCCCACGCCGGCCAGGGCGGCCAGCGCGTAAGCCAGGGGGTGCGGCATCACCAGCGTCTGGCCAAGCGTGACCAGGGGGGACCCATAGGGCAAGTTGATCGAGCCGGTCTCTCCCAGGATAAAGAGCTGCAGCCCAAGGAAGGCGAGCAGGCCCGCCAGGGTCGAGACGAAACTTGGCATGCCCAGGCGGTTGAACAGCACGGCGTACACCGAGCCGATCACCCCGCCCACGGCGATAGCGGCTAGGATGGTGAGCCAAACCGGCCAGCCATCGTTCACCCACAGCACGCCGACCATGGCGGAGGCGAAGCCGCTCACCGAGCCGGCGGAGAGGTCAATCTCGCCAATCATCAACACGCACACGATGCCGAGCGCAATGACGCCAACGGTGGACGAGTCGAACAGCAGGTTCACCAAGTTGCTGCTGGACAGGAAGATCGGGTTGAGGCTCTCGAACACGGTCCAGATGATGACCAGCCCCACCACTACGGGCAGCGACCCGAGGTCACCGGAGCGGACACGGTCGATCAGGCCGCGCAGGGCACCCGCTGCGCCGCTATCATCGCGGACGCGGACGTCGCTGCGGTCGAGCAGCGGGGCGGAGACCGGCTTCTCGTCGGCTTTGGCGCTCATGCCCGTGCCTCGGGCCGCGGCTCGGCCACCGGGTCGGCAGCCATCTGGCGGCGCTTGGACCGGCGCGAGACCGAGTTGTCGGTGGCGCCGGTTATGGCGCTGACCAGCTCGTGGTTGGACGCGTCGGGATAGAACACGCCGTTGTTGCGCCCGAGCCGCAGCACCACGATGCGGTCGGCAACGGCGCGCACGTCCTCCATGTTGTGGCTGATCATGATCACGCCCAGCCCTCGGTCCCTCACCCGCTCGATCAGGTCGAGCACTTCGGCGGTCTGGGCCACGCCCAGGGCGGCGGTGGGTTCGTCCAGCAGGATGAGCTTGGGGTTGAGCAGCAGGGAGCGGGCGATGGCCACCGTCTGGCGCTGGCCGCCCGACAGCGATGCGACCGGTTCGCGCACGCTGGGGATGCGGGCGGAGAGCTCGTTCAGCAGCGTCCAGGCACGGATTTCCATGGCCACTTCGTCGAGCTGCATCGGCTTGAGCTCGTTGCCGAGGAAGATGTTGGCCACCACATCCAAATTCTCGCACAGCGCCAGGTCCTGGAACACGGTGGCGATGCCGAGGGCGAGGGAGTCGCTGGGGCCATTAAGGGTGACCGGCTGGCCGCCAAACTCCATGGTGCCGGAGGTTGGCTGATGCACGCCGGCCAGGACCTTGATGAGGGTCGACTTGCCGGCGCCGTTGTCGCCAACCAGCGCCACCACCTCACCGGCGTGAACATCAAGGTCGATATCGGTCAGCGCCGAGATGGCGCCGAAGGTCTTGGTGATTCCGCGCAGGCTGAGCACGGCTTTGCCTGGTGGCGGCGAGGCGCCCTCGTAGGAAGCTGACATGGCCGAAGACCCTTTCACCGTGTTCGCATGAGCCTTGCGGCAAGGCGGCGCTGCAGCAAGTTCGCGTCCTTGCCACTCCGCGGAGTGGCAGGGACGCTCTGTTAGCTGACGATTATGGCGTGATCCCGAGCTTCTTACAGCCCTCGACATAACGGCCCGTGCAGAGCACGGCGGCGGTCTCGATCGGTTGGCCGTTGACCTTCTTGTCGATGATCTCGGCCTTGAGATTGCTGGCCGTGATCAGCGTCGGCGTGAAGAGCTGGGTGGGGGTGTTGAACAGTTTGGTGTCGGCCTTGGGCGCCTCGCCCTGCAGCAGGGCCGCCGCCACCCGCGCCGCCGCCGCGGCCACGATCTCGCTGGGCTTGGAGATGGTGTTGTACTGGTCGCCGGAGATGATGAGCTGCAGCCCGGCGATGGTGGCGTCGTTGCCGGTGACGGGGGGCACGGGCGTCACGCCCGCAGCCTTGAAGGCGGCAATCGCGCCGCCGCCAGTGCCGTCATTGGCGGCAACCACGCCCACGATCTTCTTGTTGAACCGGGAGATCTGCCCGCTCACCCATTGCTGCGCCTTGGGCGGCTCCCAGCCCGGCGTGTCGTATTCGGCCAGCGTCGGGTAGCCACCCTCGGTGATGCCCTCGTGGATGCCGCGCTTGATGAGGCCGGCCGCCGCGTCGGTGGGCGAGCCGTTCACCTCGAGCAGGCCAACGCCGCCGGTGGCGACGCCCGTCTCCTTGAGATGCTGCACCAGCGAAGCGGCGATGGTCTTGCCGATCTCTTCGTTGTTGAACGAGACGTAATAGTCGGCCGGGGTGGACGGGATAGGGCGGTCATACGCGATGACCTTGATGCCCTGGGCCTGCGCCTGCTTCACCAGCGAGGCGGCGGCCGATGAGTCCACCGGGTCGATGACGATGGCTTTGGCGCCCTGCGACATCACCGAGTTAAACTGCTGCTGCTGACGCGAAGCGTCGCCGTCGGCATTCTGATAGAGCACTTTGCAGCTCGAGCAGAGCTTGCTCATCTCGGCGACGAAGCCGGGATGGTCGTGCTCCTCGTAACGGGTGGAGCTTTGGTCGGGCATCAGGAATGCCACCGTGGTGTTGGCCAGCGGGGCGGCGGAGGCAGCGGTGCTCGCGAGCAGGCTGGCCAGCAAGGCGGCTGCCGGGGCGGCGGCCAGGCGGGCATGAGGGCGCGGGTGCGCCTTTTTGGTGATGTTGATGGTCGACATGGATACGTCCTCTCCGGTGATTGCTCAGGAACGCGGCGGAAACGGACGATGGTCCGAGTCGCCGCCAGCGCAGGCTGGATCATAGCCTTTTTTGGCCGGGGCCACGGGGCTTCGCCGTGGCGCCAAGCTGCTCGGCAGGTCGTGCATTTGGTGATGATTGCGGAACGCCCGCGGCGTCATCCCCTTCAATGCGAAGAACTGCCGGTTGAAGTTCGACAGATTGTTGAACCCAACCTCGTAGCAGATGTCGGTGATCCTGCGGCGGCCGCTGACAAGCAACTCGCATGCGTGATTGATCCGCATGCTGTTGACGTAGCGCACGAAGGTCATGCCGGTCTGCCGTTGAAACGCGCGCGAAAAGGCGCTTGGGCTGAACCCGCTCAGCTCAGCCAACTCGCTCTCGCGCAACTCGCTGCTGAGGTTGCGCGCAATATGGTGCAGAACATGGTTGAGCGGCTGCATCAGATAGGTCGAAGGGCTCGGCTGATAGCCAACGCTGGCGAGCAGCCGGCGGTCGCTGCAGCAGCGAAGCTCCTCCAGCAAGGCGAAGAAATGCACCAGCCGGGCGACACCCCGGGCATGCAGCAGCGCGCGCAGCAGGGGTTCGGCGCGGGCGCCGGTGGCCGCGGAGAACTGCACGCCGCGGGCGGCTTCGGACAGCAACCCGGGAAGGAAACTCAGTTCAGGAAACGACGCGGCACAGGTTTGCGCAAACGCGGCGGTGAACTGCAGCACCAGGCAGCGCTCCTCGACGCTGGCCCCTGGTGGGACATCGCTGAGCCAATTGTGCGGCAGGTTGGGTCCCGTCATCACCAGGTTGCCGGGCGCGAACCCGCCGATATGGTCGCCGACGAACAGGCGCCCGCCCGTTGCCGTCACCAGGTGGATTTCATATTCGGGATGGTAGTGCCAGCGCACGGTGCGATACGGGTAGCCGTGCGACCATATCTTGAACGAGTCGCCGGCGTGAACGTCGACGATCTCAAGATCGGGGGTCGACAGCGTGCTAGGGGCCTTAACTCTGGACACCTGACAACCAGACGACGCCGGGTGGGAGCCCTGCGCCTCCAAAGCCGATCCTCCTTGAGACCACCCGCACTGTCCACTCCCGGTTTATTGATCCGGAGCCATGGCACCCGGAGATACAGTCTTCTTGCGACGAAAAACTAACGCTAGGCAGGCAGGCGCTCCACCATCATAGCACGCTTTTACCGATATTTTTTTGCGTTTTAATGTGGCACCGGCCGGCTGTCGCTGCGGCGCGGGCCGAACCTGCACGGCGGCGGGGCGTATGGCTTGCTGAAGCGGCGTTGTGACGCCCCTGTGAGGAGACACACATGCGTCTGCTAACCAAGTTACGC
>CAXTNN010000004.1:0-40933 GCA_964245545.1 uncultured Acetobacteraceae bacterium
CACCTTCACTCAGCCAGTGCGTAATCCGCTCGTCCTGCAGCCGAACGCGCTCGGCATGGTCCGCCGGCAGCATTGGGTTGTAGCTGCCCAGCTTCTCGATAAACCGGCCATCCCGCGGCGAGCGGCTATCGGCCACCACGATGTGGTAATACGGCCGCTTCTTGGCGCCAGCGCGGGCAAGACGAATTTTCAGGCTCAACGGGGTGTGCTCCTTCGTGGCTCAGTCAGGTTAGAACGGTCGGCGGCCGCCTGGTGCGGCGCCGCGCATGCTCTTCGGCATAATCGCGCCCAGGCCATGGCGCATCAGGCCTTTCTGGCCCAGCCTGCGCATTTTCTTCATCATTTCAGACATATCTTCGAACTGCTTGAGAAGCTTGTTCACGTCCTGCACCGTCGTGCCAGACCCGGCGGCAATCCGCTTCTTCCGGCTCGCTTTGATTATCTCCGGCGTCCGCCGCTCCTTCGCCGTCATCGACGAGATCATGGCCGCCTGCCGTGCCAGCACTGTCTTATCGACGTTCGCGTTTTCCAGCGCCTCCTTGGCCTGGCTCATGCCCGGCAGCATCCCCACGATGGACGAGATCGATCCCATCTTGGTGATCTGCTTGAGCTGCTTGGCGTAATCCTCGAGGTCGAACTTCCCGGCCAGCATCTTGGCGGCCAGCTTCTCCGCCTCCTCCTCGTCGACGGTCTCGGCGGCCTTCTCCACCAAGCCCACGATGTCGCCCATGCCGAGGATACGGCCCGCCACCCGCTCGGGATGGAACTCCTCCAGCGCGTCGATTTTCTCGCCCGTGCCGGTGAGCTTGATCGGCGCCCCGGTGATCGCCCGCATCGACAGCGCCGCACCACCGCGCGCATCGCCATCCATGCGGGTCATGACGATGCCGGTGATGCCCAGCGCCTCGTTGAACGCCCGGGCGGTGTTCACCGCGTCCTGCCCGGTCATCGCGTCCACCACCAGCAGCGTCTCCGCCGGCTCGCTGGCGGCCCGGATCGCCTTCACCTCGTCCATCAACGCCGCGTCAATCGAAAGCCGGCCCGCCGTGTCCAGAATCACCACGTCGTACACTTCGCGCCGCCCCGTCTCCATGGCGCGGCGGGCGATCTCCACGGGCGTCTGACCAGCAATAATCGGCAAGCTCGCCACCCGGGCCCGCTGTGCCAGTTGCTGCAACTGGATCTGTGCCGCCGGCCGCTGCGTGTCGAGCGAGGCAAGCAGCACGCGCCGCTTCTCCCGCTGGCTCAGCCGCAGCGCAATCTTGCCCGCCGTGGTTGTCTTGCCCGAGCCTTGCAGCCCCACCATCAGGATCGGCACGGGCGCGGCTGCAGCCAGGTTCAGCGGCACGGCGCCGGCGCCGCCCAGCGCCTCCACCATCGCGTCGTTCACCGCCTTGATCACCTGCTGACCCGGCGCCACGCTGTCCAACACCTCGATGCTGGTCGCTTGCTCGCGGACCTTGGCAATGAAGTCCTTCACCACCGGCAACGCGACGTCGGCCTCAAGCAACGCGATACGAACTTCTCGCAGTGCCTCGGCGATGTCGATCTCCGACAACCGGCCGCGCTTGCGCAAGCCGTCGAAAACGCCGTTCAGCTTGCTCGACAGGCTGTCGAACATTGCAATCGTGCTCCACAACGACAAAAGCGCCGCTGCGCGACAGTCGCGAGGCGGCGGTGCCCTCAACCGGGCCGAGGATGCATCGGCACCCAGGGCCGCTGTATGGGAGCTACGGCGTCACGCGTCAAGATTGCACCTTAGGTCGCGGCGCTGTATCGCCCCGCCATCCACTTTAAGTTGGCTAGGTGAGTCCGCGATGCGCCGTCTGTTCCTGCCTCTTCTTGCGGCCGCCGCGCTGGTGTCCATCGTCACCCCGGGTCACGCCCAGATGACCACCGACCAGCTTAATAAGCTCTCGCTTGAGGCCCTAACGGCTCCGCCGCCCCGCCCCCCTGCGCCAAGGCGGGTTGCTGGCTTGCGCAGCCGCAAAGCGGCGGTTCACGCCGTCGCATCACGCCACGGCGCCTTCACCTCCAGCAGACAGGCAGCGCCAGTGCACCGCCCGGTCGGCCACCGCTAAAGCATGATCGGTTCAACTTCGTTCACCGGCCATGCTTTAGCGGTTGCCTACGCGACTGCTTTACGGATCAGGTTGCCTCAACCCGGTCCGATCAGGCGCTAGCAGGGGTGCAGTTCCTCACCGATTTTGCCGACCAAGCCGTCATGCTGCCGGTCTTCGCCCTGGTGGCAATTGGCCTGGCCATTTCTGGCTGGTATCGTGGGGTGTTTGCCTGGCTGCTCGCCATTGGCGGTGCACTCGGTACCATTGGCCTGCTCAAATACCTGTTTTATGCCTGTGGCAGTGTGCTCGGCTCCACCGGGATCCATAGCCCGAGCGGCCACACGGGGGCCACGGCCGCAGTCTACGGCGGCGGCTTGCTGCTGCTGCTGCGCGGCCGCGTCCGAACCATCTGGCTGGTGGCGCTTCCGGTCACGCTGGCCCTGATCATCGGCTTCAGCCGGGTCGAGGTTGGCGCTCACGTCCCCGTCGAGACCGTCGTGGGCGGCGGAGTGGGGCTGCTCGGCGCGGCGTTGCTCGTGGTGCTCGCCGGGCCTCGGCCGCAATTGCGCGCCTGGCCTATCGCTTTGTCTTGCCTGCTCACCATCGCCGTTTGCCACGGTCTCCGCTTCAACGCGGAGGGGATCGTGCACCACTTTGCGCTCTTCACCTGGCTGCCACTGCCTGCCGTCTGCCGCGTATGACCTGCAGCCGCCATAGCATCAGCCCAATCAGTCCAATCGCCACCTCGCGCACCCGTTTCACCAGCGACAGCGACAGGCCGCTCTCCTGCGGCAGGCCAGCCGCCGCCGCGGCGAGCGCGAACCCGGTTTCTTGCACAACGAGGGCTCCGGGCACCGCAAACCCTGCGCTCCGCGCCGCCATGCCAAGGCTTTCCACGACCAATGACACCGGCAAGCTGACCGGCCAGCCGAGTGCATGCAACACCGCCCAGGTTTCCACCGTGCCAAGCAGCCAGGCAACAAGGTGCAGCCCTGACCCGCGCAACAGCGTGCCGGTGCGGTAATAGATCGCATCGGCCGCATCCTTCAGCCCGCTCAGTGCCGCCGCCGCCGGCCACCGCGCCGCAACTCGTCGGCCGAGTGCCTCGATCAGCCGGAGTGCGCCGAACCGCTGGGCGGCTAGCAACCCCGTCAGCCCGACAGCGATCAGCCCGGCCATCGCCAACCAGCCGCCCCATTCCTGTTCGGTCGAGATCGCTGCCAAGGTCGCAAGGCCGATGAGCAGGAATGTCAATTGCGCTAGGAACTCGAGCGTCATGTCCACCACAACACTGGCCGCAGCCGTGGCAAGGGTCGGGCCATGCCGAGCCAGGAGCTGCGCCCCGACCGCCTCACCCCCGACTTGTGCGACCGGCAGCAGCGAGTCGATTCCCTCCCGCACCACACGCAATGGGAACAGGTCCGGCCGGCAAGATCCTGGCGAGAGTAATCCGCGCCAGGCCTGGGCGGAGAGCCAAAGCTGAAACAGGTTCAGCCCGAGCAGCGCCGGCAGCAGCCAGAGGGCGTGCAGCGCGTCGGCGCCGATATGGGCCGCGCTGCGCCAGGCAGACACCGCAGCCCAGCCGGCGAAGCCGGTGACGACACAGGTCAGCGCCACTCCAAACTGCCGCCGCCGGTTCAGCCTTGTTCCCCGGCAACGCGAACCCGCCAATCCGCGAGCACCTCCGCTAAGGTTTGCGCCCACGGAATCGTGGGCACCCACCCAAGCATCTCTGCCGCACGGGCGGTGTCGCCGACGGCGCAGGCAATCTCAGACCGCCGCAGCCGCTCCGCATCCACCTCCAGCCGCACCGTGATGTGCGCCTCGGCCAGGAGTTGGCTCAACACGTCCTCGATGCGCCGCCCGTTGCCCGAGGCGATGTTCAGCACCGTACCGGACGCGATGTCTCCGGCGCGCCGCAAGCAGCGTGCATAAGCGGCGCAAACATCGCGCACGTCCAAGAAGTCCCGGATCGGATCAAGCGCACCCACCTGCAGCACCGGCGGCTGCAGCCCCGCCGCCACACGCGCGATCTGCCGGGCAAAAGCGGCCACCACGAACGCGTGCGATTGGCCTGGCCCCGTGTGATTGAATGGCCGCGCCCGGATAATCCGCAGCCGCTCGTCCGCCACCATTGCACCCAAAGCCAAGTCGGCCGCCGCCTTGGTCGCGCCGTAGACATTGATCGGGTTCAGCGCCGCACTCTCATCCAACGGCGCATCCGCAGCAAAGGAGCGGCCATAAGCGTCCGCCGTCGAGGCAAACAGCAAAGTGCAGCCCGGCGCCGCTTCCGCCAGCGACCGTGCCAGCCGGAGCGTGCCGTGCAGGTTGATGTCCCAAGCCAATGCCGGGTCAGCCTGGGCGGCAGAAACGGCAGAAACCGCCGCGAGGTGAATGCAGGAGTCTGGCCGGAATGCCGCAATCTGCTCCGTCATGGCGGACTGGTCCCGCAGGTCAAACGCGGCCGGCACGATCACCGCATCCGCGAATTCAGCATGCAGAACAGGCATCAGGTGGCGGCCGACGAACCCGGCACCCCCCGTGACCAGCAGGCGGCGAGGGGCCGCCATACCCATCAGGACGCCAGTCGAGCGCGATGCCGGGCGAGGTCGGCGTCCACCATCTCCGCAACCATGTCTTCCAGCGACGTCTCCGGCCGCCAGCCCAGCACCTGCTCCGCCTTGCCGGCATCCCCCAGCAACACGTCCACTTCCGCCGGGCGCATCAAGTCACTCCGTGTGGTCACGTGCTCGTCGGCATCGAGACCGGCATGGCCGAACGCAATCCGGCACAGGTCGCGGATCGAGGTCGTCCGTCCCGTCGCAATCACGTAGTCGTCAGGCTTGCTTTGCTGCAACATCAGCCACATCGCCCGCACATAATCCCGTGCGTGGCCCCAATCCCGCGTGGCATTCAAGTTGCCCAAGGCAAGCTGCTTCTCCAACCCCAGCTTGATGCGGGCGACTCCGTCCGTCACCTTGCGGGTCACGAACTCGATGCCGCGCAACGGGCTCTCATGGTTGAACAGGATGCCACTGCTGGCATGCATGCCAAAGCTTTCGCGATAGTTCACGGTCATCCAATGCGCGTAAAGCTTTGCCGCAGCATAGGGCGAGCGGGGATAGAACGGCGTGGTCTCACTCTGCCGTGGCTCCTGGATCAGCCCAAACATCTCCGATGAACTTGCCTGGTAAAACCGCGCCTCCGGCCGCACCAGCCGCACCGCCTCCAGGACGTTGGCGGCGCCGACGCCAGTGACCGTGCCCGTCAGCAACGGCTGTTGCCAGGACGCCGCCACAAAGGACTGCGCTGCAAGGTTGTACACCTCGTCCGGCCGATGCTCCGTCAGCACCCGGATCAGGCTTGAGAGATCGGTCAGGTTGCCGTCGACCAACTCGACATCGCGCAGGATGCCAAGCCAGCGCAGCCGCTCGCCGATCACGTCGGAGGACGCGGACCGGCGCATCAGTCCAACGACCTTATAGCCCTTCTCAAGCAAAAGCTGAGACAGGTACGCCCCGTCCTGGCCAGTGACGCCAGTGATCAGTGCAGTCGGCATTCAGTCCTCACACACATACCCAGCCGAATTAGACGAGCCCGGCCAGCAAATCCAGCCTAGTGCTGCCCCTGCCTACTGATATGCGTCGGCGTCGCGGGGCGCAGCCTAGCGCCCTTCAAGCCTTATCAGCAGGACAAATCTGTTAGAACCGGAACAATACGCCGCCGTATGACCCGGGCGATTTGCTGGCCACATCCTGACTAAGGAAATACTCGGCCGACCGCGCGCCCAACGACAACCCCATGCGACGCATTCCGTCAATGCTGAAGTGCGTGACGTGGACGTCATTATCATAGAACACGTCAGGCGGCGTCGGAGCTGGATTGCTGCCAGCGGTCCAGAGAAACGGCCAGTCTCGCCGCTCCACAAACGGCACACAGAGGTAGATTGACCCATCCGGATTCAACCGGTCACGCATCAAGCTGAACAACTCGCGAGGTTGCTCGAGATGCTCAAACACCATAATTGACACGAACATGTCATAGGTTTGCGCGTGCGAGGCCTCGAACAGCCCCAACGCACAGTCCAAACTTAGATGACCGCTGGCAAACTCATGGCAGTAAGGGTTGACCTCGAACCCAAAAGGTTTGCGGCCGTAATCGTTGCAGGCGCGCAGGAACCATCCCAGCCCGTAACCAATCTCGCAGATCGTCCGCGCATGCGGCACCCGGGTGATCAGTTCGAGACAGAGCTGGCTTTGATTGGCGTAATGCGGCTCGCTGTAGGAGCGCAGGAAGTCGAAATCATCCTTCTGCTGCCCGTCGCTCTCGTGGTAGCCGGATGGATTGAAGAACGAATGGCAATCCAGGCAGACGAATTGACGTATTTTCGCCTGGCTGCGCCGGCCAAGCACGTCTTGCAGGTAAACCGTGTAGCGCGACATGCATACCGGGCAGGGACGAGTGTCATACACGGCTACCGCCTGGCTTGGGCCCGGTGCGCTTGCAACCAGGCGAACGTCTGCTCCAAGGCCGCAGCCAAGCTGAAACGTGGCGCAAAACCCAACTCCCGCAGCCGCGAAGTGTCATACGCGCGTAGGACCTGCCCATCTGGCTTGCTACGATCCCACAGCACGGCACCATTGAACCCGGTGACGTCGACCAGAATGTCAACCAACTCCGCGATCGACACCGTCGCCCCCGTCGCGAGATTGATTGCCCCCGTCATTTGTTCCCCTGCCAGCCGAATCGCCCGCGCCGCGTCAGCGGCAAACAGGAAATCGCGCCGTGGAGTGCCGCTGCCCCAGATTTCCACGGCATTGCCGGTACGGATCGCCCGCTCGAACTTGGACAGCAAGGACGGAATAACGTGGCCATTCTGTTCATCGAACCGGTCATGCGGGCCAAACATGTTGGTGGCGATGAGAAAACTGAAGTCCAGCCCGTATTGGTCGTGACAGGCTTCCAAATGGGCCAGCATGGCGCGCTTGGCGTGGGCATAAGCAGCCTCCGAGCCATGCGGTGCGCCCACCCAAATATCGGCCTCGCGCATCGGCAATGGGGCCAAATCGGAATAGACCGCCGTTGAGCCCATCGCGACCACCTTGCGTGCGCCTGCCTGCCGCGCACCCTCGACAACGTTCGTGTTGATCCGGATGTTGTCGAGGTAAACGTCAGCCCGCGCCCGCAAATTGCCCATGATGCCGTGCACCCGGGCGGCAAGGTGATACACCACGTCAGGCTTGGTGGCAGCAATCGCCGCCTGCGACCGCTCCGCATCACGCAGGTCGACATCCTCGTGGTTGAGCAGACTGACCTCATCATAGCCAGCATCGCGCAGCTCCACCGCCAGCGCTTGGCCAACCATGCCGTTACCGCCCGTGATGACAACCCGAGTGGATGCGCGCGCCTCGTCTCTTCGCATTCGCTCTTCTGCCAACAATGCCGGCGAAAGGCGAGTCCCTTGCAGCAGCCCTGGCTGGCGGGTCACGCCGTTGAGCTGTCGGCCTTTGGCGAACAAAAGACCATGTCCACCTCCGGGTTGATGTAGGCGACGGCCGTCGAGACGTTGCTCACCACATGCAGCAGGACATTGGCCCGCGCCATCAGCCATGCATCCCGGATCACCTCACGCGCCATATCAACGGACCAGTTCCTCCGGTCGGCTGCGACCAGATGCTGCAGTTGATGGCCCTCCCGCCCTTTCTCGGCGTCGGACAGCCGATCAAACGCCAGGTCTTCCGCTGGCCGGGTTCGGCGAACCCCCTCCATATAAGAAACCCGCTCGCCAAACGCCGCCTTGAAGCGGTCCACGACCCGGTCCTGGTCGGTCGCAAGAAACACCGCCCATGGCTGGTGCGCCATGCCACGCCGGGCCAGCTCCGCTTCGATTTGCCGGAAATAGGCATCTTCCCGGGCAATCACCGCGCCGGGTTGCTCGATGGTATGGCTCGGGTGGCGGACATGCGCGGCGACCACGAAGCGGCCATCGAAATGGCGCTGGCTGAAGCTGTCTATGTCCGCCTGCAGGTCCGGGCGAAGCTGGATATGGCGCTGGAACACCGCGTGATAGTGCCGGCGCCACGCCTGGAAGCTGGCGCTGGCATAAAGCTGGTAGGCATGCACGAAGGTGATGTTCGGCTCTCGCCACTCATTATGCCGGCCCCGTGGCGGAACGGCACGGTCATACAGGGCGCCCGCATCGTTCAGCTCGGCACTGGTGAAGCCGAACAGCGGCTCGAACAGGTGACACCAAATGTTGCCATCCTCTGGCTGTCCATAACAAAAGCTCTGCACCGGCTCAGAGCCATGTGCTGCCAGCATCCGGGTCACGTCCCAGTCGGGAAGCACGGCGTGGCAACGGCCCTCGCGCTGGTCCCAAACCATGTTGCTGAAGAACGAGTTGAAGATGGAAAAGAACCCGCCATCATGCGCCAATTGCACAATCCGGTTGACGTGGCGCAGCTTACTCGCCCGCGGCCCCAGGTGATGGCGGACCAAGGTCCGCACCGCCGGTGGCACCACAACATGCGGCAGCGGCGGCGCGGGCCGCCGAAACTCCGCCAGCTTCTCATCAATCAGCGTCGCATAAGCCGTCTCCAGCCGGTCGAACCCCCAATTGGCGGCAGCCTCGCGCCGGGCCGGCTTGGTCTCGTCAAAGCTGCCCGAACTCGCGAACGCATGGGCCTGGCGTAGCGCTTCCGTCAGCGCCGGGACCGTCACGGCCTGCTGAAACCCGAACACCATGCCGTCGATCTCGGGATAGCGCGCCGGAATCGTCAGTTCGGGTGCAACGCTGAACACCCCGGGAATGCCCGCCAGATCCTGATGGCCGCCCACGGCCGAGAGAACCAACGCGCAGCCGGCAGCCAGCGCCTCGCGTGGCCCCACCGAGTAGGCCTCGCCACGGGAACAGTTCACCAGGACATCGAACGACCGGATCAAACTATCCTTGTCGGCGGCGGAAAGCTGTTCGTGTGTGACGGTCACGTTGGTGGCACCAAACTCCTTCACCAAGCTGGTCACGCCGTCAAACGTGTCGCCGAAGGCTAAATTGGAATGCAGTACCAACTCGACGTCGTCGCGGCCGGCAAACGCGCGGGAAAACGCCTCCGTGAGCACGTCGATGCCTTTGCGCGGATGAAACGCCGCGACGGAGCCAAAGCGGATTTTGCCTGCGGTGCGGCGGGGTGCCGGACGGGCCAGCGCTCCCGCCAGGTCGAGCGCAATCGGCAAGCATCCTGCCGGCAGCGTCACGCCAGATCGGGTCGCCGTCTCGATGAGATGCGGGCTGGTGGTGAGCAGCAGGTCAAATCGGTTGTTGAGGATGTCAACCCACATACGAGGCAACTCGTCGGAGTCGAACACGATCCAAGCCACCCGCAGCAGGCCCTCGCGCTCACACTCCGGAACCAGCAGGAAAGTCGTGTCGGCAGACCCGTTCCAAAGCACGTCACAAAACAGGTAAAGCTTGATCGCCTTCCGATCCCGGCACACAGGCATGCGGCGGCCGTTCGGCAAGAACACGGCCTCATCGTTCTGGCGCCCGGGCTCGGTGGGCAGAATGCAGGTCGGGTAGGCACGGGAAAGAAGTTCACAGGCGGCATAGGTCATGGTCCCGAGCCCGGTGTTGAAGTCGCACCGGCCCACCACGCAAAGTTCGGCGCCGTCGTTCCCGAACGCCAGATTGCCAGCATTGAGCGAGGCGGCGGTCAAAGCGGGCGTTTGAGGCGCTTCAACAGGCGCACCGGGGCGGCAACACGCCAAGAGGTGCTGCGATAAAGCGCTGCAATATGCAGATGCAGCCGGTGCTCCTCGCTCCTAACCATCCTGAGCTGGTCAATCAGGGATTGCCGCTCTCCACAAAGAACCCCTGCCAAGCGGTTGCTTTCCCACATTTCTTGCGTCGCCAAGTCCCGCTCCTTGGTCACGTTGTGGAGCCGCTCTGCCAAGCGCCGCTCGTTGGCGGTTTTCTGCCCAAGCAAACTGTCGAACTCCGTCACCTGCTTATACAACACCTCCGCATCCCGCTTCGCCTGCCACTCCTCCCGGCGGACAAACCGGTCAAACACGTTCGGCGGAGCGGAAAACGCACCTGCCAGGTCGTCATGCTCCTGGGCCAAGTAGAACCGGTTGAGACCATCTGTGTACACAATATTGTAGCCGGCGGAGAGGACCAGCGGCTCCCACGCTTTATAGGAGCTGACTGTCGTGTTGGGCTCGGTTGCCTCCACCAGAACAATCCAAGGGCGCCATGCACCAAGGTCGGCCCCCTCGATCACGTCCCGCTCGGCGCCTTCCACGTCGATCTTCAGGAAGTGGACGTCCTTCGGCGCATGGTCGCGGCAAAGGTCAGCCAGCCGCCGTATCGAGACCTGGCTGGGTTCGACCCTGTGGCCTTCCGCCTGAAGCGCCTCCCGCCGGCCGGTCCGCAGCGTGGACAAGCCACAGCCGCCATCCACCAGCAGGAGCTCCCCTTCGCCGCTCGTCGCCCCCACGGCCACATCGAGGTTAATGTCGCGCGGCCGGGCGGCAACCAGCTTGCTGAAGGAAGCCACCGTCGGCTCGATATTGATCCCGCTCCAGCCGCGCTGATAAAACGCGTTCGTCACCGAATCTAGTTCTGGATCGGCCGCCCCAGCGTCGACATAGAATCCGCGCTCAATATGCCGCAATGCCCGCCAAAGCATCACGTCTTCGAAGTTCTGCGCGTATGAGACGAATTGGTCCATAGAGCCGCCGGAGCTTAGTTGCGCCCGTACGTATCCTCAAGCCGGACAATATCGTCTTCGCCCAGATAAGAGCCGGACTGGACCTCGATCAGCGTGAGCGGGATCCGGCCTGGGTTTTCTAACCGGTGCACCGCACCCAGTGGCAAGTAGATGCTCTCATTCTCCCGGACCATCACCTCGTCATCATCCCGCGTCACCAGGGCCGTGCCGTTCACCACCACCCAATGCTCCGCCCGATGAAAATGCTTCTGCAGGCTCAGCTTATGACTCGGCGTCACCACAATCCGCTTCACCTGGAACCGGTCGCCATGGATCAGCACCTCGTAGAACCCCCAAGGCCGATAAACCCGGTTATGCGCCACCGCCTCATGCCGCCCGGCTGCCTTCAGCCGGTCCACCACTTTCTTCACATCCTGCGCCCGGTCGCGGTGCATCGCCAGCACCGCATCTTCCGTCACCACCACCACCGCATCGGTCAGGCCCACCACCGCGGTGACGATGCCATCACTGCGGGCGTAGCAGTGCTTGGAGCCTTCCAGCAGCACGTCCCCCACGCTGACATTGCCATGCTGGTCCTTCTCCCCCAGCTCCCACAACGCGCCCCAGGAGCCCACGTCCGACCAGCCCAACGCCGCCGGCACCACCGCAATCCGGCTGGTCCGCTCCGCCACGGCATAATCCAGGCTGATGTTCGGGCTCGCGCTGAACGCCACTGTTTGCAGCCGGACGAAATCTAGGTCCCGCGTGGCGCCCTCAATGGCGCGGCGAACGGCGGCAAGCACGTCAGGCGCGTAGGTCTGCAGCTCCTCGATCATGGTCTCGGCCGTGAACACGAACATGCCCGCGTTCCAAAGCGCGCCGGAGGCAACCAAGCTGGCCGCCGTCGCCGCATCCGGCTTTTCGATGAAGCGCGCCACGGCGTGCACGCCCGGCGCATCCGGCAGGGCGTCGCCAACTTCCATGTAGCCATAGCCCGTCTCCGGCGCCGTCGGCTTCATGCCGAGCGTCACGATGCGCCCCTGCCTTGCCCCCGCCACGGCTTGCGCCAGGATGGTGTGCAGCATCTCCAAGTCCTCGATGGCCGAATCGGCCGCCATCATCCAGATCACGGCTTGCGGATCGGTCTGGGCCACCAGCAGGGCGGCGGCCGCGACCGCGGGCGCTGAGTTCCGGCCAACCGGTTCAAGCACGATCTGTGCATTGTCGATCCCAGCCGTCCGAAGCTGCTCGGCCACCAGGAACCGGTGCTCGGCGTTGCAGACAACCACCGGGTCGGCAAAGCCTGGGCGTCGCCCGCGCAATGCCGTCTCCACAATCATCGAGCGGTCGTGGTTGAGCAGCCCCCAGAATTGCTTAGGGAAGCTCTCCCGGGAAACCGGCCAAAGCCGGGTGCCGGACCCTCCCGACAGGATCACCGGCACAACCCCGCCGGACGAGGCCGCTCGGCCCGCGATCAGGTCTGGGGCAGGGGATATGACGTTCATCGGCGGCTCCGCCAAAGCAGACAGTTGCCGTCCCGTAGCGACAGGCAGCCCGCTTGTCCACAGCCGTGTGCTGTACCCGCAGGCAGGAGCGGCCGGAGCTGTGGTAACCTGGCGTTAACCCGGTGCAGCTAACCTTCGCATCTCTCATTGATCGATGGCTGACATCATGAAGCGGAGTTTAGGTCCTTGCGCCGCCCTCGCTCTTGTCCTGCTGTTCCATGGCCCGAGCGCCGTGCGAGCCGAGCCTGGGCCGGATGCGGCTGTTTACCATCGCCCCATCAGCATTCCGTTCCCGGCCAATAACCCCTACAGCCCGGAGAAGGCAGCGCTGGGCAAGTCCTTGTTTTTCGAGCCGCGCCTGTCCGGCGGCGAGAATCTGATGTGCGCCTCCTGCCACAATCCTTCCTTTGGCTGGGAAGAGCGCACCAAGACCGCCATTGGCTCGCAGAATACCCGCTTGCCGCGCCATGCACCCACCATCCTTGACACCGCCTGGCTCAGCTCGCTGTTCTGGGATGGCCGCGCTGCCACCGCCGAAGATCAGGCTTTGGGGCCGATCACCGCTCCAGCCGAGATGAACCTGCCGATGGCGGACGCGATCGCCCGGCTGAACGCCATACCCGAATACAAGGCAAGGTTTGCCCGCATCTTTCCCAACGAGGGTGTGACGCAAACAACCATCCTGGCGGCCATCGCCACCTTCGAGCGGACGGTGGTCTCGAGCTACGCTCCGTTCGACGCCTGGGTCGACGGTGACGCAACAGCCGTGTCGGACGCCGCCAAGCGCGGCTTCCAACTTTTCACCGGCAAGGCGCATTGCTCCAATTGCCATGTTGGCTGGGCTTTTACCGACAACAAGTTTCACGACATCGGCACCACCAGCACCGATGTCGGCCGATCCGCCTTTGACCCGGGCAATCCGCTCGCGCTCTACGCTTTCAAGACGCCCTCCCTGCGCGATACCGCATTGCGCGCTCCATACATGCATGACGGCCAATACAATACGCTCGCAGAAGTGGTACAGCACTACGTTTCAAAAACCATAGACCGGCCATCGCGGTCTCCCCTGCTGCAATCAACATCATTAACTACAGACGAGATCAGTGACGTGGTTGCATTCCTGGAAACACTGACCGGATCAAAGCAAGTCATGTCACTCCCAGTGCTGCCAAACTAGCGAGATCAGAATGTCCATTCTACACCGTTGTTTGGTCGCATCTGGCCTGATCATCGCCATCGGAGCGGTCGGCAACGTCACTGCGGTCGTGCAGGTCAACTCATTATCGACGCAGGTAGATGCTGCGACCGCACCACCGCTTCGCCAGGTGGATGGCGCATGGCGTGTCGCAGCCGCGTTCAATAATGCCGAACAGGTGCTCGCTACGACCCTGTCCGGCCTCCGCGACCAACCCCAGTCTGACATGGAGGCTCGGTTTGGGGCCGCGATCGCCCCCGTGGAAACAGAACTCGCGCGCGCATTCCCAGCCAGCGCGGCAGTCGACCATGATGCATTGGCCCGCCTCCACCATCAGATCAGCCAGTGGCAGGAAGAGGGCATGGTGCTTCTCGGCGTCACGCCTGCGACATCAATCCCGGCCCCTCACGTGATGGACAAGCAAAGCGCCGCCATCCGCGCCGGCCTGCAGGCCTTGATCGCCGGTTCAGTCAAGCAGGCTGACGCAACCCACTCCGCCATTGCCGCAACCATGTGGCAGACCGAGCTACTCGCCATGGTGTTTGCCGCCGCGTCAGTTTGCCTTGGAGCGGCGGTTGCGGTGCCGCTCGCACGGTCGCTCAGCCGTCCTCTCATGCAGCTTCAGCAACGCATGCGCAGCATGATGGACGGTGATATGGACGGGCCGATCGCTGGTGAGGACCGCAAGGACGAGGTCGGCCAAATCGCGCGGGCGCTGGGCTTTATGCGTGCGCGCCTCACCGAACGGCAGCGCCTGCAGAACGAGGCTGCCATGGCACGTCTGGTGGAAGAACAGGCAGCGCAAGCAGCTTTGGCGGCCAACGCCGCAGCAGAGCAGGGAAGGGTGGTGGGAGCAATCAAGCAAGGCTTGGAGCACTTGGCTCGCGGCGATCTGACGTACCGCTTGAATTCCGCCTTTCCATCCGGATACGACGAACTTCGATCCAACTTTAACATGACGCTATCCAGCCTGCGGGATTTGATCGGTGCCATCACCGGGTCGACGAGCGCGTTGCGTACCGGCACGAATGAGATCACCCGCGCCGCCGACAACCTCAGCCAACGAACCGAGCAGCAAGCCGCCAACCTGGAGCAGACCGCGGCAGCTTTGGACGAAATCACGGCCACTGTACGCAAGACCGCCGAGGGCGCCAAGCAAGCCCACGCCATCGTGGCGCAAACACAGGGTGTCGCCACTGAGTCTCAGACCGTCATGCAGCAGGCCGTTTCGGCTATGGCCGGAATCGAGCAATCATCGGAGCAGATCAGTCAGATCATCTCGGTCATCGACGAAATTGCCTTCCAGACCAATCTGCTCGCCCTCAACGCAGGCGTGGAGGCCGCCCGCGCGGGTGATGCAGGGCGGGGCTTTGCAGTCGTCGCAAGCGAGGTGAGAGCCCTGGCGCAACGTTCTGCAGGCGCGGCCAAGGAGATCAAGTCGCTGATCTCCACCTCGGCGCAGCAGGTTGGCAGCGGCGTGTCGCTGGTGGGCAAGACGGGCCAGGCGCTGCAGCAAATCGCCACCCAGGTCGCCCAGGTTGCGACCGTGGTGTCCAGCATCGCTGCCTCCGCCCACGAGCAGGCGATTGGCCTCGCCGAGGTCAACACAGCCGTTAATCAAATGGATCAGTTCACCCAGCAGAACGCGGCCATGGTGGAGCAGTCCACAGCGGCCAGCCACTCACTCAGCCAGGAAACCGACGAACTCGTCCGCCTAACCAGCCGCTTTTCGCTCGAAGAGAGCGGGCGCGTCGCTGCCTAGACCGCGATCGTCCTGACTGGAACCAGTCAGGACGTGAACCCCCGTCTCAAACAAAGCGAGACTGGTCTACATAACCTAAACCATCTCAAGCGGTAAGCGCGCCCTAGTCGGAGGGCGGCGCCTCGCGCAACAGGTCGGCAAGGTCGAGCCGCCGGGTCACCATGGCCAAACCCCCATCCACAGTGCGGGGCCATTGGTCCATCGGGCGATCACGGTAAAGCTCGACTCCGTTCCGGTCCGGATCGGACAAGTACAGCGCCTCGCTGACGCCGTGGTCTGAGGCGCCCTCCAGCTCAATCCCGGCTGACTGCAGCCGGCGCAAGGCATCGGCCAGGTCAGCCCGGGTCGGATAAAGAACGGCCAAGTGATACAAGCCTGTGGTCCCCGGTGCCGGCGGTTGCCCACCGCGGCTTTCCCAGGTGTTCAGACCGATATGGTGGTGATAGCCGCCGGCCGATACGAAGGCCACCTGAGCTCCGAACCGCTGCATGAGGCGGAAGCCGAGAACGTCCACGTAAAAGGCGAGCGATCGATCCAAGTCAGCCACCTTGAGGTGCACATGGCCGATCCGGGTTCCCTCGGCAATCGGTCGGGTGGTGGGACGCAAGTCGGTGGCCTCGACGGACATTGGCTCAACTCCCTTGTGCGCTAACCTGCATACCCAGCCTGGATGGCGGCCAAGCTCGCGCAAGCGTCAGCCTTAGCAGCCCAGGTTGATTGCTGCACTGCACGGCTGTTTTTTGCAATCATGCCCTGCCTGCGCGCAAGCTTACCTATCTCGGGCGCCCAGAACCCGGCAAGCCAAGAAGGACACCAAGACATGAGCGCAATCGCAGCAATCTTGCGGCAGAAGGCCGACACGACGATCACCGCCTCGCCCGGCGCGTCCCTGGCGGATGTCGCCAACTTGCTCAGCAGCCACCACATCGGCGCCGTCCCCGTGCTGGAAGGCGAGGCCCTGGTAGGCATCATCAGCGAGCGCGACATTGTGCATTGCCTCGCCCGCCATGGTGCCGCCGCCCTTGACCTCAGGGCGGCCGATGCAATGACCCGGTCGGTGAAAACAATCTCGCCCGCCACCACCGTGGAAGATGCGATGAGCGCGATGACGACGGGGCGCTTCCGCCATCTACCCGTTTATGAAGGGTCTCACATGGCTGGGATCATCAGCATCGGCGATGTGGTCAAGGCGCGGCTAGACGAGCAAGCCACCGAGGTTGACAGCCTGCGCGCCTACGTCGTCGGAGCGTAAACCGGCCACCCAATCGATGCTGCGCCAAGCTTCTAAACGACCGTTTGACAATGCATTACGATGAGTCAGGGGCGCCGGCTGTGGCGCCGCCCGGCATGGCTTTGAAATCCGGAGCGGAGCCTCAAGTGGCCGTGAGCACCGGACGCGCAAAAGCCGCGTCAATCAACCGCCATCGTAGCGTTGTCCAACGATCTCTAAGTCGCTTCCACCCGGATCGGTGCCACCGCGGGGGTGGGCTGCGGGTGCTGAGCCGTGACAACGCGCCAAGGGCTTTCCGGGCCGCTCAGCAGGAGCGCAACACATCCAGTCCACCCCGTCTGGTGCGAGGCGCCAAGACCGCGGCCAGTATCGCCGTGGAAATACTCATGGAATAGCAGGTGATCGCGAAAATCCGGGTCACTTTGCGACAACTCGTCGTCGCCCAGGATCGGTCGGCGTCCCGATGCATCACGCAGAAACAACCGAGTGACCCGGCGCGCCAATTCATCCGCCACTATGCGCAGCGGAACCAAGTTGCCCGAGTTGGTCGGGTATTCCACCCGGAAGTCGTCGCCGTAATAACGCTGGAACTCACGAAGGCTATCGATGAGCAAAATGTTGATCGGCATCCAAACCGGTCCCCGCCAATTCGAATTGCCGCCAAATGCGTGCGTGCTCCCCTCGCCAGGTTCATAGCCGATGCTGAACTCGGTTCCGCCAACAGCAAGCCGATAGGGGTGCTCGGCATGCACCTTCGAGAGGCTGCGCACGCCATGCGGTGACAGGAATTCGCTCTCATCCAGCATGCGTTTGAGCAGCATCTTCATGCGATGCCCGCGCAGCAAAGACAACAGGTGGCGTTCCCCGGAGCCTGGCTCGTTCCAACGAGAGATCAGCCGCGCCAAGTCCGGCCGGTCATGCAGGAAATATTGCAGCCGCTCGGAAAATTCTGGCAGCGCCTGGAATGCCCGGCTGCCGATAACTTCGACCGCAAACAGCGGGATTAACCCAACCACCGAGCGAACGCGCATGGGAATCGTCTCGCTACTCGGCAGGTGCAGTACGTCGTAGTAAAATTCGTCGACTTCATCCCATAAGCCAATCCCGCCGGCCATCGTCATCGCCTCGGCGATGAATAGGAAATGCTCGAAAAACTTGGTCGCCATGTCCTCGTAGGCGGCGTCCTCAAGCGCCAATTCCAGCGCGATGCGCAATAAGTTCAGCGTGAACATCGCCATCCACGCCGTACCATCCGACTGGTCTATGCTGCCGCCGGTGGGAAGCGGCCGCGACCGATCAAAAATTGCGATGTTGTCCAAACCAAGGAAACCGCCGCCAAAGATGTTGCGGCCGGCAGCATCCTTGCGGTTGACCCACCAGGTGAAGTTGAGCAGCAATTTGTGGAACGATTTCTCCAGGAAATCGCGGTCACCCACGCCCGTCAGCGCCCGATCCATTTGGAACACGCGCAGCACAGCCCAAGCGTGCACAGGCGGGTTCACGTCACCAAACGCCCATTCATAGGCGGGAAGCTGCCCATTCGGATGCATGTACCGCTCCCGCATCAGCAGGAGGAGCTGCCGCTTTGCAAACACCGGGTCCATCAGCGCGAAGGTGACGCAATGAAACGCCAAATCCCACGCGGCATACCACGGATACTCCCAAGCATCCGGCATGGAAATGATGTCAGCATTGTCCAAGTGCCGCCAATCGACGTTGCGGCCATGGAGGCGGCTCTCGGGCGGGCGCGGCTGAGCCGGGTCACCGTCAAGCCAGTGCCGCACATCCAGCATGTAGAACTGCTTGGTCCATAACATGCCCGCCAGCGCCTGCCGCTGCACCAACTTCGCATCCGCGTCGTCGATGCCGCGTTGGAGGGCAGCGAAGAACTCATCCGCCTCGCTGCGGCGCGACTCCATCACCGTGTCGAACCAGGCAAAGGCATCGGCGGTCGCGTCCGGCCTTAGGCGCAGCCGAAGCGTGGCACTCTCGCCGGCAGCAATCATCATACGAATATGCGCGGCGCATTTCGTGCCTTGGCGATTTTGGCTGATTGCCCCCCTTTGGCCGTTCACGATGTAATCGTTTATGCCATCCTTGGCAGGGCTGGTCTGCGGCAAGCCATCCAGCCGGCCAAAATTGGTCTCGTTCTCGCAAAACAGCCAGTCTGCCGGGCCATCCACTTCACAAACGCGGACTCGGCCGAGACGAGGATGCGTGCCGATCACCCGCGTCTTGTCCAGCCGCAGCGAGGGCTTGGGTTGGTTCGCGTCCCACGACCAGGTGTTGCGCGCCCAGAGCTGCGGCAGCAGGTGCAGTGGGGCGGCATCCGGGCCGTGATTGAACGCCGTCACCTGCATCAGGATGTCGTCCGCGGAGGCCTTGGCATACTCAATCACCACGTCGAAGTAGCGGCGCTCGTTGAAAATGCCAGTATCGACCAGCTCGAACTCGCGGTCCGACACGCCGCGCGCTGCGTTCTCTGCGACCAGCCGACCGTAGGGAAACGCCGCCTGCGGATATTTGTACAGCATCCGCATGTAAGAATGTGTCGGCGTGCCATCAAGGAAGTAATAAAGCTCTTTCACGTCCTCGCCGTGGTTGCCCTGCGCATTGGTCAGACCGAACAGCCGCTCCTTGAGGATCGGGTCCTGCTCGTTCCATAAGCCAAGGCTGAGGCACCACAGCAGCTTGTCGTCGGCAAAGCCGGCCAGCCCATCTTCCCCCCAACGATAGGCCCGGCTGCGTGCATGGTCGTGTGGCAGGTACTCCCAAGCGGTCCCGCCGGGGCTGTAATCCTCGCGCACCGTCCCCCATTGGCGGTCGCTCAGGTACGGCCCCCAGCGGCGCCAGTCGTAACCTCGGTCGGCGGCCCGCAGCCGGCGGCCCTCGGCGGTGTCAAAGATCGGGTCAGCCGTCATCGACAACCCCCAGCATGGTCTCGATGCGGATGAGTTCACCTATCGACCACGCCTGGAACGGGCAGCCGCCCGGCTGGTGCGGCGCATTGCCATCGGCCACTTCCGAAATGTGGCCAAGGCCGTAAACATCGAGATGCTGGTAGAGCGGCGGCAAGAAGCGGGCCCGCGCTGCCTCGCGTGCTTCTGCCGTGTTCCCCGCGCGGGCGAGCCAGGCGGCGACGAAGGGCCCCAGCAACCAGGGCCAAACCGTGCCCTGGTGGTAAGCGGCATCGCGGTCGGCCACGCCGCCACGGTAGCGCGGCTGATAGGCCGGGTCCTCCGGTGCAAGGGTGCGCAAGCCAAGCGGGGTGAGCAGGTGGCGCTCGGACACCTCCACCACGCCTGCAATCAGCCGCGGTGTCAGCACGGGCAGGGGCAGGCCGCCCGCCGCCAACACCTGATTCGGGCGCACCGACCGGTCCCGCGCGCCCACCACCCCATCCGCGTCCAGCACGTCAATCAGCCCGCCAGTGTCGGGGTCGGGGAAATGGCTCAGCAGGCTGTCACGCGCCCGCAGCCCGGCCGCCATCCAGCGGTCCCCCGCCGGCCAGCGCCCAGCGATGGCCAGTGCGTTCACCCATAGCGCCTGCAGCTCGACGGGCTTGCCGATGCGTGGCGTGAACACGTGGTCGCCCAGCTTGGCGTCCATCCAGGTGAGCTGCACCCCCGGCACTCCGGCGCGCAACAAGCCGTCCCGCCCGTCTTGCCCGATGCCATAGCGCGTGCCTGCGGTATAGCCCTCCAGGATCGCAACCGCCGCCTCGCGCAGCCGTTCGGTCACGGCGCGGGAGGCGCTGCCGGCTTCCAGCAACTCATGCACCGCGACGATAAACCAGAGCGAGGCGTCCACCGAGTTGTATTCCGGCGTGTCCCCGCGCTCGGGGAAACGGTTTGGCAGCATCCCTTCGCTGACATGGCCGGACCACGCCAGCAGGATATCAGTCGCTTCCTGCAGCCGGCCGCGCGCCAGCAACAGCCCTCGCATGGCAATAAAGGTGTCACGCCCCCAATCCGTGAACCAGGGAAAACCGGCGAGCACCGATGGCCGGCCGGCGCGCTCGACCAGGTAGACGTCGGCCGCCACGTCCCGAGCTGGCCGCTGCCGCCGGGTCCGCTCCTGCGCTTCCAAGGCCTCCACCGGCACGGTTCCCGGCGCGCCGGCGCGAAACACCAGCGTGGCGGAGCGATCTGGCGCCAAAGCCCATTCGAACCGACCCGGCGATGCAAGGTCCTCGCCGTCATCCATCCCGCGCTCTTGTTCCAGCGCGTAGCTGAAGCCGCGATACCATTCCGGGTCCTGAACCCAGTTGAAATCGCCGCGGGCGGTGATAGGCGGCACACCAGGGTATGGCTGCCAAACCAGCGCCTCCCCGTCTTGCCGGGTCGCAATGTCGAGTTCCGGATTTTCTAGGTGCAGCGAGTGGTAATCTCGCCCGGAGATCAGCGGCCGCACCACCAGCCGCAACTCGTGGTCTGAGCACCATCGCAGCACCACGTCCTGGGTCTGGCGAGCGACGAACAGTTCCTGCCGGATCACCGTGCGGTCTGGCAGCTCGAACTCCCAGCAAGGCCAGGGAAGCGAGGTAAAGCTGGCGATGCGGCGCGCGCCATCGGGAAAAACCACGTCGGGCCGGTATCTTTGGCTGCTCAGCGCATAACGCCCGCTGCCCGTTTCCGCCCAAACCTCCATCCCGTTGACGAGGACAAACCGGCCAGCCGTCGCGGTGTCGGCAAGCAGCAGGGCGTGATATCGCCGCGTCCGGATTAGCCCGACAGTTCCGGTGGCGTACCCGCCCCGGCCATCCGGTTCCAGCCATTCCGCCTGCAAGTCCATCCGGTCTCCCGATCCTGCTGGGTGACAAGATGCCGGAGGGGCGGGCGCGGGGGAAGGGTGCTGAGGCCGATTTCTGCTGCAAGTGCGAACATGATGCGCCGCCATGTATTATGACAGGTTGGTAAGGCCGATCACGGCGTGGTGTTGAACAGCGGCCGGATAGGTGCCTCCTATTCGACCTCGCTGGTACGCACGGTGGCGACGACGTGCCAAGCATCGTTGTTGGGTGCTTGAAAGGTCAGCGAAAGACACGTGTTGCCGGCGTCCGCGCTGGCGATCAGCGAAGCGCTGCTTCCCACGCCAGCGCTGGTCTGGCTTGGCGCCGGGCCGCTGTAGCTGATGCCGTTGACATCATTCACGAGCGCTGCATTGTCAACACGCCATTGTGCCCAGGCGCCCGGCACGGCTAGGTCGCGCGCAACGACCGTGATCTGGGTGCCAAACAGGCTGCCGCCGGGCACCACGACCGAGTTCGCCCCACCCGTCGCGACCGAGCTGCCATCCGCCGTCAGCCGCGTTGCCGCCGTGCTGGCTGTCGCCGCGTAGAGCGTGTATTGGCAACTCTGAGCAGATCCCTGTATGCCAGCGAGCCCACCTGAAGCGCTGCACGTGGCACCCGTGGACCCGTGATCCATGGCTGCCAAGCCCATCAAAGTCGAGTTCGCGCCGGTTGCCACATGGTTGCCGCCCAACGCGGTCGCGTAACTGCCGGAGACCGTATGGCCGGAGCCAAGTGCCGTGGCGGCAATGCCGGTATTGCTCTCGTTTGCCCCTGCGGAAAGGCGGTTCTGGGCGGTGCCGAAGCTAAGGCTGCCATTGGCGGTCACCCACTCCCAGCCCTTGGCCGCGGAGTAGTCCATGTAGTCAGCCCCGAGCAGGACACTGGCTGGAAACGGCACGTTGTTCGGCTGTGTGGCATTGCCGTAATATCGTTGTCCTGCACCGGCGGCCAAAACCGCGCTTGCAGGGGCGTCCACGGCGTCAAGCACCATCTTGAACGAGCCGCCGGCACTGAAGGCGGCGTCTGCGGCCGCCGTGCCGTTGGATTGCACCCGATGGCCGATCCACGTCGCGTCCAACGCTCCCGTCCCAACCGTCCGGGCCAAGTTCACCGTGGAGCCGATCGCCGCGATGTCATAGCCATCGTCATTGAGGTCGATATCGCCAAGGCCCTGAAGATAGACGCCAGCATGTTCGGCAAACATCGCACCCGTGAGCATCGATGCGGCCGGGTTGGCAAGGAAGCTGGTGGCGCCGGGCTTGTTCGGGCCAGAAACGGTAATGCTCTCAAACAGCCCAGCAGCGTCGCCCTGGCCATTTTGCGTCAGGTTGAGGTTGACCGTGCCAAAACCCGTCCGTCCCACCCCGGGCCCGGACGGTCCCGTTCCTTGGTTCCAACCGCTTTCATTATACAGGCTGACATAGATAGGGCTGGCCTCATTGGTGAATACATAACTGGAACTCGGCTGTCCTAAAGTCGTCGCTCCGGTGATACGCGCTTCGATCGCGACCGGAACATGGCTCAAATCTCCATTGAAAGCCTGCACGACATTGGGCGTGCCGAGCCGTGCAGGCGGCCGGCCCATTTGCGTCACGACCGGGCCGCGTAGGTTGCCGTCGCTGGTCTTGATCTGCCCCGGCCCGACAAAAACACCGGTAATGCCGGCCTGGCTGATGCTGCTGCCGTTGCACACCCCCCCGGACGGGATGGTCACGTGCTTGGAGCTTGCCATCGCTGCCAAAATGGCGACGCTGTCGTCGCTGCTGCCGTCACACTTGGCGCCGAAATCCAGCAGGCTCACCGAGTCGGACATTTTCGCCGCCAGCCTGCGGGCTGCGGTTGCGCCGTTGGGCTGCACCATGAGGCTGCCCGCGGTCCCGTTCGCATCCAGCGGTGCCAGACCGTTCGGCTTGCCGACGATGGCTGTCGTGATACCGGGCAAAGGCCCAAGCTGAGCACGGGCCGGCGCGTTGAAGCCGAGCATGGCCGGGACAATGCCCAGCGATAGAGCACGGAGACGCAACAGATGAACCATGGTTTTCCTGGATCGGGGCAGGATGAAGAAAGGGCAGGAGCGCCCGCACTCTACCACAAGACGCCGTGAACCCGATAGGCCCGACCTAAGTCAGTCTACGCCGTCAAGGCCGAAAGCGAGCGCGTCAAGGTTGACGGCGTAAGGGTCACAAGCCAGGGATTGGCTGAAGCGGCTGACTGGGCCGGCGAACAGCCAGGCGAAGCGCTGCCCCGCCAATGCAGCAAGATCCCAGAAGAAGTAGTCCGCAAGCCCGGGATCAATCATCGTCACGCGGCAGCTTGCGGGCGCAAACAGCATGTTGCTGAGGCCGGCTCCGAGCGGGCCGGCGATATGGCTCGCTTGGCTGAACAGCATCACCTGCTCGGCAAACGACAATCCGGAGGGATGGACAATCTCGTATCCGCGCGCTTCCACCAGTTGGCGGACGGCAAGGGCATTGCTCAACAAACGCTGGTCCGGCGCGCACCGGTCAACGAAAAGCTTACGAGACGGTTTCGGCGCGATGCCAAAGCAATGGCGGACCACATCAAGCAGCACCAGCAAGGTGGCAGATTTACGGGTGTTATGCAGCGAGACCGGCCCGACATAATGCAAGTTCTCCACCCTGGTGAGCCGAGAGACGGGTTCGACAATCAGCTCCGCCTGCACTCCAAGCGCGCCAAGCAGCAGCGTGATGACGGTGCCAAAGGCCGCCATGCCAGCCGGAATCAGCAGCCGGATGTCGCGCAAAGGCGAGCGGGCAATGCTGACAATCTTCGGCAGGATCTCCACCAGGGTATGCCCATAATTGTCTGACCCGGCCTTGGCGATCACCACATTCGGCTTTCCCGCCGCAGCAAGCCGCGCCATCTGTCCAGCGGTCGCGGCAGCCCGCATGGTGGGAAGAACCTGGTCTGCGGCATCGAAGTCGGCAATGGATGGCGCGAGCCAGTCCAGCTCGGGCGTGAGGACAAACCGGCCCTCGTAAACATACGCGTGGTCGAGCTGCAGCATGTATTCCGCTGGGCAGGCGGCGACACGCTGTTGGATTACACGATAGAAGTAGGCCAATAACTCCGCATCGGCTGACCAGCAACCGACCAAAGCGGGCGGCGCGCGAAGATAACGGTGCGCCGCCTGCAGTATCGTCGCGCCAGCAGGCGGCTCGGCGGGGTTCATGCCTCGTGGTCCGCCGCCTTCTAACTCACCCGAGCGCCTCAGGCGCCCCACGCTGCAGCCAAGCGTAGAGGCTTTCCCCTGCCGTGTCGTACGGGTCGTCAAACAGCGCCATGAGCTCGGCGCGCCGCCGATAGAGCAGACGGACAGCCCGAGAAATCGGCTCGCCATTGGAGAAGCGGCCATAATGCCAGTGGTCCAGCGGTATTCCCCTCACCGCATTGCGTTCAAGCGCGCGCTTGTACCACTGCCAAATCTCGAACACTTCGGTGTTGTCACCCGCATAGCGCTCCGTCATCACGTCTCCAGCGGCGCCGATCTTGGTAAAATGGTAGAACTTCAGCGGGGAGCCATTGACTGTGATCGCACCGCCCTCGATGCGCACAGTGCGTTGGCTGAGATTCCAGCTCGCGAGGTTGCAACCGGGGTCGCGTTCAATGTGCACGCGGTCAAACAATCCAGGCACCAGGTCGAAATATTTCTGGTCGGTGAACAGCCCGTCCTGCACGTCGTCATAGCAGGCTTGATAGAGTTGCCGAGCCCACCACTCGGCAAACGCCACCCCGGTCGCGTCGCGCCGCACGGCCACGAAGCCAAGATTATACGCGCCATACCGCAGCGACGTGAGTTCATTGTCGCGCAACGCCATTAGGTCCTGGTTCGGCGCGCATTGGTGCGGCGTGAGCACGACGGAAGCGCTCTCCAGCCGCTCCATGATGCTGTCGAGCGGGTGAAACACTGCAATATCGGGATCGAGGTAGACGACTTTGTCGAACCCGGCGGCGAGCAGTTCAACCAGCATCTGGCCCTTCACCGCGGTGCAGGCCTCCACCAGGTCGTGCTTGAACAACCACGCACGCACCCGCGGAATGGCAAGCGCCTCGGCCATGACAATGCGGTCAAACCCCGCCGTGGCTGCCGCCAAGTTAAGCTCTGGCGGAGGCTTGTCGACCAGCACGCCCTGCAGCGCCCAATCCGGATGCGCTTCCCGCACGGTTTGCGCCAGCACCCGGGCGCGCGCCAAGTAGCTGCAGGTGAGGCTGGTGAAACAGCAAACTCGCGCCGTTTGGCGCATCATCAGCCCTCCAGGTGAGCCGGCAAGGTGCCGCTGGTTCCCTCGTGCAACAGGCGGCTGCGCGGTGTTCCAGCGCTGCGGGCAAGGCTCGCATAGCGTGCCGCCAGCCCACTCGCGAAAAAGCCGATCAGCTCCTCGGCATCCTGCGCGACCACGCCCCGGCGCTGCCGCAGTACAGTGTCGGCGACGTTGCCGCTAGCGGCCAGGCAGACCACGTCGGCTCCACCCGCCAAAGCTTCGAAGGTCGTGTAGGAGAAGGTTTCCGGCCAGGGCGACAGCATCACCACCAAATCAAGCTGCAGGCGGGCGATGGCTGCACTCATTGCGTCCGGTTGCTGCTGCGTCACCGTCACGGCATGGTGCTCCACACAAGGGAGCGCCGCGGCATTGTTCGGGCTGCCGAGGTGAAACCAGCAATACTCCGGCAATTGAGAACACCGGGCCACAAGGTCCTGCCAAATAGGCCAGCCCTTATTGGGTTTGGCGTAACCGACAAACCCGACGCGAACCGGACTTCCCGGCTCCACGGTAGTTATCGCCTCAGGCTCGGCCGAGAGGCGGCAATGCGCGTGGATGCGGGCCGACCGATGCGGCAAGCCAGCCTGCTGCCAGGTTTGCAGCGCGGCCGCCGACGGTGCGACCACGTGGAACGGAATGGCGGCAAACAGCGCCCGCATCCCCGCAACATGCCGGGCGCGGTGCTCGCCGTAGACGCAGATTCGGCATGCCATGCTGTCCGGCGGCGGGGCACCGCAGAATGCCACGTCATTGCGCAACAGGTTGTAGCCCGCGCACAGAGACGAGTAATCATGCACCCAGAAGTGGTTCTCCGTGCTGCCGCTGGCACGGTGCAGCACACGAACGGCCGCCACGCTGTGGCCGAGCAGGCAATGCACTAGGAACAGCCGCCTCTGTCCGGGGCGCCGGCGAATCTGGCTCAGCACGGCCGCCAGGTCCTCGGCAGAAGCCACCCCCAGCAGAGTGCCGTCCAACAGCAAGTTCAGCATCAAGCCCGGCCCTTGGTCATCAGCCAGCCGCGTCAGGGTCTTGAATGGCGAAAGATTGAGATAGGCAACACCCTGCTGGCCGAAGCAAGCCTGCTCCTCACCAAGGAAGCGCTGCACACCGCCCGTCACGCTCGGGTAGCGGTCGTGGCCAATGGAAAGCGCCAGTCCCGCCCCCGCCTCCAACACGGGGCGCAACAGGCTCTCCAGCCTGGCCGCTGACAGTACCGTTGCAAGTTCGGGCCGGTGGTCCGTGCCGGCGGGCCCATTCGGCGGGCGAGCGCGGTCGATGGTCTGCCGGCGATAGCGGCGGGGTGGTTGCGGCGACCGGCCCTCATCTTTGCCCGCAACCAGATAATGCCAGAACGGATTCACCCGGCGGGCCGCCACGTCCGGATTGGCAGCCAGGTAATATTGGGTGTCGAAGGTCGCCGTCGGGTTGCGCCCCTCAACCCAGCCCACCTCGCAATAATGCACCACCGGGTCGGCGCCGTGGCTACGCACATCGGGATAGGCCGCAAGGTAGAAGGCACGGTCGAGTTGCCCGGCGACAAGGTGCGCCACCGGGTCACCGAAGCCGGTGGCGACGTGGGGCGCCAGCACGGTCGTCAGGGATGGCGGGGCGTCGAACTGCTGCGGCGCGAAACGCGTAGTGCGCAGCAGGCCGCCGGGCCCGAACTGCATCGGCGCAGTGGTCTGGCCAAGCTGGGCCTCAAGCAGCGGGTTCAGCCGCGTCTGGCGCAACTCCGGCTTGGCTCGCAGGGCGTCTGTGACTTGAAAGTTCGAGCTCGGGTCGCGGCCTTCCAACCATCCTCGGTAGGCGAAATGCGCCACCGGGTCCAACCCGGCCGGGTCGAAGCCAAGCGCGGCAAGGTAGAACGGTGTGTCCACGGCCGGACGCAGCAGCGCCACCCAGTCCCCAACCGGGCGGCCGAATGCACGCCCCGCCACCTCGCTCGGCACGTAAGCCGCGCTCACGGCCCGTCCCTCGGCCTGTCCAGCGAGCAGGTAGTGGTAATAAGGGTTGATCCCGTGCGCATCCACATCCGGGTGGGTCAACAGGTAGGTTGTCGCATCAAAGCTGCGGTTCGGGTTTCGGCCCTCGCGCCAGCCATGCTGACAGAAGTGCCGCAGCAACTCCGCCCGCGGCAGGCTGACATCGCTGTACTCGGCGGCATAAAGCGCTGCATCGAAGGAGGGCGCAATTACCGCCTCGGCATGCTCCAGGCTGCCGGCCACGGGCTCCGCATGGAGCTGTTTCAAGGTGCAATTGGAGTGCAATGCCCCGGGGGTTGACCGTGCTGCCATCTCAATCTGTCGCGCGGCCACCTGCAACGATACATACAATATTACCCGATCTGGTGAAGTCGAGCAACGTGCAGCCAATCACGGTCATCCTGCGCACTTGCAGTCCCTCGCTCTCCCGTTAGGGTGCGCTCGGCGGCAAGGGAAACGGCCATGGCAGACGGCATCGATGCAGGCGACTTGCTCTACCAGGTAAGCGGCTCGGTTGGCCAGATCACCTTCAACCGCCCCCAGGCCCGCAACGCGATGACGTTCGCGATGTACGACCGGCTGACCGAGATCTGCAGCAACGCCGGGTCCAACCCCGCTCTGCGCGCCATCATTGTCACGGGCGCCGGTGACAAAGCCTTCGCCTCAGGCACCGACATCTCCCAATTCCGGGCCTTCGCCACCCCCGAGGACGCGCTGGGCTACGAGGCGCGGATCGACCGGGTGCTGAACGCCATCGAGTGCTGCCCGATCCCGACCATCGCGGCCATCGCTGGCGCCTGCACCGGAGGCGGGGCCGCTATCGCCGCAGCCTGTGACCTGCGGATTGCCGCCCGGGGCGCACGCTTCGGCTTTCCGGTGGCCCGAACGCTCGGCAATTGCCTGTCGATCTCCAATTACGTGCGCTTCTCGGCCATCGTTGGCCCAGCGGCCGTGAAGGAGATGATCTTCACCGCCCGCCTGCTTGAGGTGGAGGAGGCGAAGCATCTCGGCCTCATCAGCGAAATCCTGGAGGATCGGGCGGCACTCGATAGCCGGGCTCAGGCGCTCGCCGCCCATATCGGCACCCTCGCGCCGCTCACCTTGCGCGCCACCAAGGAGGCTTTGCGCCGCATCAAGGAGCGCATGGCTCCCGAAGAGGGGCGAGACCTCATCGTGAGCTGCTATATGAGCGAGGATTTCCGCGAAGGCATGGACGCGTTCCTCACCAAGCGCACGCCGCAATGGCAGGGCAAGTAGGCCGCGCAGAATGACCGAGGGCATCCCCACGCTGACCGTGGCCGGCTCCATCGCCACCATCCAGCTCAACCGTCCCGCCGTGCACAACCGCATGGAACCGGAGGACCTGGCGGAGTTCAGCACCTTGCTTGGCGCCGTCGAAGCCGACCCGGCGCTGCGCGTGTTGGTGGTGACAGCCACCAGCAAGTCGTTTTCCTCCGGGTTCAACATCGGCAAGATGGATGGCCAGCAGGGCCGCGGGGGAGTGGGCTCCTTCGAGGAACTGACCGACCGCCTGGAACGTCTCACCCTGCCGACGGTCGCCGCCCTGAATGGCAGCGTCTATGGCGGCTCGACCGACCTGGCTTTGGCATGCGACTTCCGCATCGGCGTGCTTGGCATGGTGCTGGTGATGCCGGCGGCCAAGCTCGGGCTGCACTACTATGAAGGGGGTCTGCGCCGCTACGTCGCCCGCCTTGGCCTGGGCGCGGCCAAACGGCTCTTCCTCACCGCCGCCCCGCAAGACACGGCGGAGCTGCTGCGCATCGGCTATCTTGACGCGGCCGTGGCGGCGGAAGAGCTCATGCCCAGGGCCTCCGCGCTGGCCGAAACCTTGGCCGCCAACGCGCCCTTGGCGGTGCAGGGCATGAAGCGCTGCCTGAACGACATCGCTCGTTGCGAGGCTGACCCGGCGATGATTGCCGCCAACGTAGCCCATAGCCAAGCCTCTGCCGACCTGCGCGAAGGGCAAGCGGCTTGGCTCGAGAAGCGCAAACCGCGATTTACCGGCCGCTGACCCACGGAGAGCCCCATCCATGATCAAGTTCTACTACAGCCTGGCCCCCAACCCGATGAAGGTGGCGCTGTTCCTGGAAGAGGCTGGTCTCGACTACGAGCCGGTCCCGGTCGATACGCGCAAGGGCGAGCAGCATGACCCGGCGTTTACCGCCATCAACCCCAATGCCAAGCTGCCGGCCATCGTGGATGGCGATGCGGTCGTGTTCGACAGCAATGCGATCCTGCTCTACCTCGCTGAGAAAACCGGTCAGTTCCTGCCCGCCAGCGACGCCAAGAGCCGCGGCGAGTTGCTGTCCTGGCTGATGTTCATCGCCTCGGGCGTCGGCCCTTACTTCGGCCAGGCCGTGCATTTTCGGCATTTCGCCCCTGAGCCTAAGGATTACGGCGTCACCCGCTACCTATTCGAGGCCAAGCGCCACCTCGGCATCCTGGACGCGCGGCTGGCGCAGCAGGAGTGGCTGTTGGGCAGTGGCTATACTATAGTAGACATGGCTTTCTGGGGCTGGGGGCGGATGGTGCCCTTCGTGCTCGGCAACTCACCGGCTGACGTCGCCGTTTGGCAGGAGTTTGCCAACGTCAAGCGCTTGCTGGACAGCATCACTGCCCGCCCGGCGGCGGTCAGGGCGGAAGCTCTGCGGCAGAGACATACGTTTAAGGCGGAATACGACGAAGAGGCCAAGCGCGCCATGTTCCGCTTCCTGGCGGCCTGACGACCGGCCCGGTCACTCTGCGTGAGTTACCACGCCTTGACCGGGCGATCGGCAAAGCTTTCCTGCGGTACACCGCGGTTGAGCGACATGTGTGAATGTGTGCACAGCCAGCCACCCGCCATCTGGTTGAACACCAGCGTCGCCCGGCCGGGCCGATCGAAGCGCATGCCGTCCGCATGGTAACCGACGCTGGTCCAGGGCGCGATAACCACGGCCATGCCGCTTCCGGCCGCGGCAAGCACGCGTACTTGCGGGAGGTTGAAGCGGAAATCGCTGGTTTTGGGCCAAACCTTGTCCCATTGCGTCGCAACCCAGGCGTCGAGCCCGGCAATTACGTCGTTATGAGTGCCAAAGGCCAGCACAGCCGGGTGAAACAGCGGCCGGGCCGCCGCGTAGTCCACCTCTCGGACAAAGCCGGCAAACTTATCCAGCCAGGCAACGAAGAAGCGATGCAGGTCAGCGTCGGCCTCTGGCAGGGCCGTCGCCTCGGCTCCCGCCGTGCCTGGGCCCATCAGTTCAAGCCCGCTCGCCGAAGCCCCTCCGCGTAGTGCTCGCGGTCGGACGGCCGATCGAACGGGCAGCGCGCGAGGAAACGAGCCACACTGAACTGGGGCTCGATGGCAAGCAGCCGCGCCATCACGTCGGCGGCCTCCACGCTCCGCCCCGCCTGGCCGAGCGCCGCGAGATAGTGCTTGAGCCCGGCGGAAAAGCCCGGATTGAGCTCGGAGCAGCGCCGGCCCAATTGCACGGCCTCGCCATAGTCGCGCTTGGCAAACGCGAGCAGCGCCATGGCCGTTTCGAAGACGAAGGTGTCGCAGTCGACCCGGGCAAGCCGCTGATACCGTTCAAAGCGGCGCGTGGCTTCCTCCAGGTCGCCGAGATAGGTATAGGTGACCGCGGCAAACCCCCAAGCCATCGGCAGGTGCGCGTTGAGCACCAACGCCCGTTCGTGGAACTTGAGTGCCTCGCGTGGTTGTTGGTGAACAAAAGCCCTGACATGGCCGATGATCGCGAGCGATCGGGCATCTTGCGGGTCCAGCGCAAGCGCCCGGTCGGCGTGCTGCCCGGCCTCAAACAACGCGGTTTGCGAGTCGGTCGCCCAACTCTGTCCAACGGCGAAGGCCAGCCAGTAAGCGCGCCAGGCATGGGCTGCGGCAAACTCCGGGTCGAGCTTGAGCGCTCGGCCGAGCAGGCGGCCGGCCCGATCGAAGTCGTGTCGGTTAAGCCGGGCGATCAGGGGAAGGGCTTGCACGGTCAGGTCATACGCCGAGGCGTCTTCCACCGGGCGGAGGGCCGCCTGCTGCGCCTCCCTCAGCAGGATCTCCGCGTCGAGCTGCGCCGCGACATCTCCAGCGGCACCCGCCAGTCCAGAGAGGGTCTCGACCGGCTGGTCCAAGCGGTAAGCCCAAACCAACTGGGCAGCCTCGCGCAAGTCGAGCAGTTGCAGCGAAATCCGCCTGGTTCCGCCGACGCACTGCACGCTGCCGTCAAGCAGGAAATCCAGGCCGAAGGTTTGCCGCAGCGCCGCCGGGTCGCGGCTGCCGAGTTGCGCCAGTGAACCAACCGAAACGGAAGCAATCCAGTTGAATCGGTCCAGCGCGGCCGTGACGTCCTCGACCGCCGTGACCGAGAGCTGGCCGAACTCGGTCCCGAGTCCGCCCAGGCGTAGCGGTAGCGCGCCGAACTTCGGGCCGGCCTGGCGCGTCGGCTGCCGCGCCCCCGCCTGCACAAGCCCGGTCTGCTTGGGTTCCTGCTCCAGCGCTCCGCCACCGCGGATCTCAGCAATGAGACGCTGCGTCTCCGGGGATGGATTGGCGCTTAGTAAATCCGCCAACGCGGCCCGGCATTGCTCAAACGCCTGGATCGCTAAGCCACGCTCCCCCAGGGACGTGTAAGCAAGCATCAGAGCCCGCCAGGCGCCCTCATGGGCTCTGTCCAGCGCCAGCAACTGCTTGGCGGCGTTGATCGTCGGCTCAGGATCAGCCATGGCGCGCAAAATCATCTCGGCGGTGCCGCGCGCCTTGTCGCGGATCCGTTCACGCTCCAGCGCCAGCCAAGAGTCAAACGCCGGGTCGAGCCCGTCGAAGCCGTCCAGCACCTCGGCATTCAGCAGGCCGAGCCCGGCTGGCTCCTGCACAGAGGCGCGCAGAACGCAGTCGACATCGACCCAAACCAGGTCCGCATTCAGCGCGATCCGGTCGCGTGACGGAATCAGCAGGTCGGCATGAACCGGCTGCAGCGACTCGACCAGCCGATGGACTTCCTGGCGCAGAGACGCCCGGGCAGGCTCCTCGGGGCGGCGGGACCAGAGCAGCTCAGCCAGCCGCGTGCGAGCCACGGGCCGGGGCGCTGCCAAAGCGAGAATCGCCAGCAACGCGCGCGTCTTTCGCCCGAGCGGCAAGACGTTTTCGGCCCCGGCGCTCCATGCCTCCATCGGCCCGATCAGCTTCAGGCGCAGCAGTTTGCCAGGCTGGATCTCGGCATTGGCAGCTTTATTGCCTCCCGCCTCGCTCGTATTGACCGAGGGGGGGGACGTAATTGTCGTCAATTCAGCCACACAACCAAACGGAACGGCGCCCGCAGACCGTCCGGCTGGCGAGGCCCGGATGTGGCCAAGCAACGCACTGCAGGTAACGTCCCGCCGCCTTCATCGCCGATGCCTTGTGAACCTTGGCTCATCTTGTCACATCCTCGATCGGAACTCGCGATTTTCTTGCCGTTAAGCTATGGGCTTGCTGCGTTGCAGTGCATGAGACAGCGTCGAAATCGGGCCGGACTGGTAAAATACTGCGTTTGGAACAGCCGGCAAGCCCATTTCTCCTGCCACAGCAAATCGCCGTTAAAAATCCGTGACTTAGAAACTGAGACCGTTGCAATTTCTAATGGGCAACCTGTTTTCATGCTTGCCACCCCTTGGCGGTCATGGTTTCACTTGACATACAAGTGCCAACCTTGCGAGGGCATCGCGGCGGGCGGGGGTTGCGTGGTCTGATGCCAGGAGATCACCTCGATGATCAAGGCAGCTTTCTCAAGCCACTATGACAGCATCGCTGCCGTCGAGCTTTGCATTGCTGAGATCGCGGAATTTAGGCCGGCGTTTCTGCTGGTGTTCTGCGGCGGCAAGCATGACCCGGTCACAATACTCAACGCGCTACGGGGGCAATATGGTACGATCCCGCTGGTCGGCGGTTCGGCCGCCGGCGTGATAGGCTGTGGTCGGTATGGCTATAGCGGCCTCGAGCTTGGCTTGCTGGCGTTTGATGCCGCCAGCGATTTGCCCCAGATTTGCATCAGCCGCGCCCTCCTGGAAGGTGAAGTTCAGGCCGGGGAGGCGCTGGGGCGCGAAGTGGCAAGCGAGGCTAGCGACGATGCGGTGGTGCTGCTGCTGTTCGACAGCGTCGCGTCCATCTCGCCGCGGCGGCTGCATTATGCCAGCGCCATCGTCGAGGGTTTTAACGTCGGGTTGAGCGGCAAGAGCGTCAACCTGATCGGCGGCGGGCTGCTGACCGATCTCAACATCCAAGACGGCTGGATTTTCGACGGCATCGGCGTTTGCAAACATGCGGCGGTGGCGCTGGTGTTTCCGCCCACGGTCAAGGCCGAGACCGTCATCCTGCATGGTTGCCGGCCTGTCAGCAGCTTCATGGAAATCACACGCATCGACGGCGCGGTGGTTTACGAACTCGATGGAGAGCCAGCGCTGGGGGTGCTGGAGCGCATGCTGGGCCTGCGGATCGGCAGCACGGATGGCGGCGACTTATCTCTGATCGCGACGTTGGGGGAAAAGCACGGCGACCCGTTTGCCGCATACGATGAGAATTCGTATGTCAATCGTCTCATTTTAATGGCCGATCGTGCCAGAGGATCGATTACCTTGTTCGAGCCTGATTTTGAGCGGGGAACAAAAGTCCAAATCATGGCTCGCGACAATGCGCTCATGCTCGACTCGGTCCGGCAAGGTGCCGCCGCCATCGTCAGCAAAACTCGTGGGTCCAACACCCTGTTCGGTCTATACATCGATTGCGCCGGCCGAGCCAGCGGACGCAGCGGGGCTGCCATGGAAGAGGCAGAACTCATGATGCAGCATTTCGACCCAACTTTGCCGCTGCTTGGTCTTTACTCCGGCGTCGAAATCGCTCCGGTGCAGGGGCGCAGCCGTCCGCTCGACTGGACTGGGGTGCTGACAATAGTTACAAGTATAGAATGAGCGGCAACCGCGATGGCGTCGGCAGCCCGATGGAACGGGAGCTGCAATATTACCGGCGCGAGTGCAACGAACTCGGGGCGCGGCTGCTGCGTCTGCAAGAAGAGCAGAGCCAGGCCTTTCTTGAAGCCCGCCGCAGCCGCACCGTGGTGCGACTGGTGCGGGAGGCTTACCGCCTGGCCGAGCCGACCCGGGAAACGGACGATATCGGCAGCGCAATGTTGCAGATCATCATTGAGAACGCACTGTGCGACCGCGCCGCCTTGCTGCGGGAGGAGCCGGCGGGCAGCGGCCGCTTCCTGCTCGCCCACGCCATTGCCGGCGCTGGGCGGGACATCAACGACGTCGTCGTCATCGACAACCCGCCGGAATTCTACTTCACCAGCTCGCTGCGGTTCGACCGTCCCCCGGCCGGCCTGCTCGACGTGCTGCGGTTGCCATACGTGCTATGGGCCTATGACAAGTCGAGCGGCCACGCTCTGGCGCTCGGCAACCGGTCGGAAGGCAACGTCACGCGGCCGTTCGAGTCCGGCGACCAGGAGCTGATCGAGGCAGCGTTGTCGGTCTACCTAGACGTGCTTTACCGCAAGCACGCCGAATTCCGGCTCCGGCAAGCCAAGCAGTCCATTGAAGAGGCCAGCCGGGCTCAATCCGAGTTCCTCAAGACGCTGTCCTCCGGCCTGCAGCCACCAATCGAACGCATGGAAAAGCTGGTGCATGCCTGCGCGAGCTACGTCGCGTCTGAGCCCGGCCGCGATTTGCTGCAGCAAGCCACGCTGGACCTGGCACAAAGCTCGCGCGAATTGCTGTTGCTCGCCAATGACGCTCGGCTGCTGGCGACTTCGGGGGAGGAGCGGCTGCCGCTTGACATGCAGTGGCTCGATCTTGGCAGCATCGTCCGTGGCGTGTTTCGGGTGACATACCCAATCAGCGTGCGGGGCGGCATCGACCTGACGGTCAACCTGCCTGCACGGGCCATTTCGGTCTGTGTTGATCGCGACGGGATCCACACGGCGCTTAAAACCATCGTCAGCGCCTCCCTCGCCCGCGCCAACGTCGGCTCGCTCGTCAAGGTGAATGCCGCTCGCCGGGGCGATGGCGCGGTGGAGATCCTGGTCAGCGTCACGGATGAGTTCGGGTCGGGATTTCGCACCGAAATGGTGCCGGGCATAACGTCGGAGGAGGGCAGGGCGCTGCTCGGCCCCGGGGCCGAGCAACTGTTGACAGCGCGCCGGATTGTGGAAGCCCATGACGCCATCCTCATCACCGAGCGACGCGCCACCGGCAGCAGCCAAACGCGCATTCTGCTGCCGGCGCAAATCGCGCGCGACGAGGCCGGAGGTCTGTAACATGGCAGACCAAACGGGCACCATGGTGGCGGTGCCATCGCCGTCCCGGCTGGTGCCAACCAGGACGGCGCCGGGATCGAACTAGATTTCCGTCCCAGGTGGCAGTTGCGACAGGCTGACCAGGGTCGCGTCGATCGCCCGGAACAATCCCCAAGTCTCGTGATACTCTGCCTTGAACGTGGCTGAACCAGCCTCCCGATCTAGTTGCCGTGCTTGGATGTAGCTGGTCCACCGGCGACTGGCCGGCTTGCGGTGATGGAAATCGTGGCAGGGCGCGTCCCCGACCAAGATAACATTTCGCACAAACATTTGAACGATCAGCATGCTGGCCCACCAGCGCAGCCAAGCCGCCAGGCCTGGCAAATTCGCCGCCGAAGCCATAGGCGGCATCGAGCCAGGGAAGACGCCACCTGTCGCGTGGGTTGATAGGTCGCGGCCGCGGACGCGGATAACGTCAAGGTCGGGAAAGCTGTGCTCGCATAGGATGCGGCCGACAGTCGCAATCTGGAGCATGATTGTCACAGGAAGTATCCAGATAAGAACAAACGTCCAAAAATGACCGCTCGCAGCAGCAAGAACGATTGCAATACTCCAAAATGTCACGCCAGCCAGCGTGTCGCGGTGACGCCTTGAACTCCAAGCCGCTTGCAGTCGCCGAATCGTAAAACGAGCGTGAAAGGTAGGAGAAACCAGGTTGATAAGAACTCGTCTCCGCAACGCATTGATTGGCTCTCCTGCTTTGAGCCGACAGGTTTCGAATACAAAGTTGGCGAACTCATCTTCCTCCGTCAGCAACTTATTGTGGCTGTGATGCAGCATGTGCTCATGCTGATAGCTGTCGAAGTGCTTGAACAGCAAAATGACGGAGATCAAGCGTCCTACTACAATGTTGGTGCCTCGATGACGGAAGACAGTGCCGTGTGAGCAATGATGAAATATCACCACCTGACACAGGCCTAGCCCAGCCGTTACAAGAATGATTCCGAAGATCATTGGAAGAAAATGCCCCGGCCCTGCGGCAAAGCCAATCGTGAGGCCAAAGACAATTTGACTGCAAGCGTACCATACATAAAGTAGGGGAGACTTCTCTTTGATCGCCTCTCCTGGTGCCGGTTGAGCAGTTAACCAAGTTAGGAATGGCTGCATTGCTCGCGGCAGGCTTTGATACATGGCTAACCGCGGGCTGACCCGTGTCGACCGATCTGTAGATGCCGACTCAGGTATCAGTCGGTCGAGAGAAGCAGAATAACCCATTTTCACACCTCCGTGGCAGCTCCGAGTGCGGGATCGCACCCGGCGTTAAGTATGCCGTCCAGCTACGTAAAAGCAGAATCTGACCGTGAACGTCACTCTGGCTGTGCTGTAAAGTGCCGTAACAGCCGCAGTATTGTGACGGTATAGTCGCGCGATTCCGGACTGGCCTGCCTGCGTAACGCAATGGGCGATAAAAGCAGCCCGCTCCGGATGAAAAGGTGCGAGTTCGTCATGTTCACAGTCAAAATTTCAGCTTCTGACAAGCCCGGATCAAGCACTCCGAGAACTAGACAATAGGTCGGACATTAAATTTAAGGATATTTCAGATTTGCTTTGTTACGTTGCGCATCCGGATGATATTATCGGGGCGCAGCTATCCTTGCCGCATCAATCATTGGCCGACAGCGGACCAAGTCCCGACACGGGGCGACAGCCGGCCGGAAACACGGTTAAGCTCCCGGTTCGTGCGGTGTTGTGGGGTGCGGCATGCAGAACAGTGCTGATGTGTGGAGCCGGATCGAGACCAAGCAGCAGGCCTATCTCGATCTGAGCGACCGAGTATGGGAGAGGCCGGAATTGAATTTCCAGGAGTTTCACTCCGCGGCCGAACACACTGCCATGCTGCAGGCGGAGGGATTTCGCGTCACCACGGGCCTAGCGGGCATCCCCACCGCCATGATGGGTGAGGCAGGGGAGGGCGGCCCAGTGATCGCCATTCTCGGCGAGTTCGATGCCCTGCCGGAGTTGAGCCAGGAAGCGGGCGTGGCTGAACACCGGCCGCTGCCGGGCAATGGCGCCGGGCATGCCTGCGGCCACAACCTGCTAGGCGCGGGCGCGATGCTCGCGGCGGCGGCGGTAAAAGACTGGCTGGCCGCGCAGGGCCTGCCCGGCCGCGTGCGCTATTACGGCTGCCCGGCAGAAGAGGGCGGTGCGGCCAAAACCTTCATGGTGCGCGATGGGGTGTTCGCCGATGTGGACGTGGCGATCTCCTGGCACCCGGCGCCGCTTTCCGGGGTGAACGTGCCTGACTCCCTGGCCATCCTGCTGATGGATGTGAGCTTCACCGGCCGCGCCTCGCACGCCGCGGCAGCGCCGCATCTCGGCCGCAGCGCGCTGGATGCCGCCGAGCTGATGAATGTCGGCGTGAACTACATGCGCGAGCATATGCCGAGCGATGCCCGCATCCATTACGCCTACCTGAACGCCGGCGGCATCGCGCCCAACGTGGTGCAATCCGCCGCCAAGCTTCGCTACCTGGTGCGCGCCGCGGACTTGCCGGGGCTGTGGCCGCTGGTGGAGCGCGTGAAGCAGGTCGCGCAAGGAGCGGCGCTGATGACGGAGACTTCGGTCACCACGAGCGTGGTCAGCGCAATGAGCAACCTGCTGCCCAACCCACCGCTCGAGCGCGCCATGTTTGCCAATTTCCAACGGCTGGGGCCGCCGGAGTTCGATGGCGCCGACCGCGCCTTTGCCGAGCAAATCCGCGCCACGCTGACCCGCGATGACATCGTCTCGGCGCACCGCCGGGCGGGAGTCCCGGTGACGGACGCGCCGCTCTGCGACCGTATAGTGCCGCTGGACGCGCGAGGGGCGAAGATGGTCGGGTCGACCGACGTGGGGGATGTCAGTTGGGCGGTCCCCACGGTGCAGGCGCGTGGGGCCACTTATGCGATTGGAACGCCGGGTCACTCCTGGCAACTCACGGCCCAAGGCAAGTCGCCGGCGGCGCATAAGGGGATGGTGCACGTGGCCAAGGTGATGGCCGGCACGGCGGCGGACCTCCTGACCGACCCGGCACTTCTCGCCCAGGCCAAAGCCGACCACGCCGCCCGGCTGGCAGAGTCGCCCTATGTTTGCCCCCTTCCAGCAGGGCTGGCGCCGTCACTGACGATGTAGGCTGCTGCAACCATGCCGGGGTGGGCTCGTTCACTCTGGCATGGCCGAAACACCGAAGCATCCGAACTCGAAAGATTTGCCGGAGGCGACGGACCGGCATGGTGGCGAGCACGGCATCCCTCCAGGCATGTCCAATGCAACGCCCACCGGCTTGCCCACCAATGACCGACACTCAACGGAAGTGGCACCGGCGAAAGACGATCCGGCAAAAAGCGGCTGAGCTAAATCCGCTTTGTCGGCCGGCCCTCCGGGATCGGCAACGCCGTTGTCGATTTTACCCGCTCCATGCTCATGCGGCTGCTGACATTCTTGGGCGAGACGGCTGCGATCAGGCGCTTGTAAAATGCGTCATAGGCAGCGAGGTCGGGGGTGACGACGCGCAGCATGTAGTCGATATCACCAGCCATGCGATGCGCCTCCATCACCTCCGGCATGGTTTGCACCGCCGCGGCAAACCGTTCGAGCCAAGCAGGCGAATGGTCTCCGGCTTCGATGGCGACAAACACGGTGAGGCCGAGACCCACCCGCTCCGGCGCCACCAGCGCGACCCGGCGGGTGATGAGCCCATCGGTCTCAAGCCGCTGGATCCGCTTCCAGCATGGGGTCGGGGACAGCCCAACCTTCTCTGCAAGCTGGGCGATGGAGAGGGTGCAATCGTCCTGCAGCAATCCCAAAAGCTTAGCGTCGATGCGGTCCAACGAGGCGCCCTGACTAGTCTGGACGCAGAAATGGGTTGTTCACGCGCTCCACCCCGAATGATGACTCGGGACCATGGCCGCAGAGAAAATTGATATCATCCCCAAGCGGCAGCAGCTTGGTGTGGATGCTGGCCAGCAAGGCGTCGGTGTCACCATAGGGAAAATCGGTGCGGCCGACCGAGCCACGGAACAACACGTCTCCGACCAGGGCGAAGCGCCCTGCCTTGTTCACGAACACCAGATGGCCGGGCGTATGCCCAGGGCAATGCAGCACGTCGAACGTGGCGCCGGCTAAATCCACCGTATCGCCCTCCTGCAGCCAGCGGTCGGGGGTGACATTTTGGGCATCGCTGATGCCGTAGCGCGCCGCGGATTGGGCCAGGCTGTCGAGCAGGAATTGATCCCGCTGGTCTGGCCCTTCGATTGGAGTGCCGCCGAGCAAGGTCTTGAGCGCGGCGGCGCCGGCGGCATGGTCGAAATGGCCATGGGTGAGCACGATCCGCTCAACTTGGATGCCAAGGCTACGGACTTGGTCAGCAATGCGGTCGGCGTCCCCGCCCGGGTCGATCACGGCGCCCCGCATGGTGGTTTCGTCCCAGAGCAGGCAGCAGTTTTGCTGGATTGGCGTCACGGGAATGATGGCGATCTTCATGTCTGGGCCTCCAGGGACGGTTTAGCCCCGCTTAGATCATCGGCCAAAGGAATGTGACCTCGTGCTTGTTATAGAAGAGGTGTGTCACCCGGCAGGAAGGAATTTGGCCGAACGACTCGATGGCGGCGTGATCGGTTTCGCCCTGCAGCTTGATGGTGCAGACGATGCGGCGAACCAAGCCGCTGGCAATCCAGCGCTCCACCATGGCCTGCAGCGGCGCGGGATAGGCAACCACGTCGCTGAACAGCCAGTCGGCGGCGACCGGTTCCAATGTGAAGGCACTGCCCTCCAAGGTCCGCACCCCTGGCATGGCGGCCACCGCCGGGTGCAACGGAGCGCGATCCATTGCCAGCACCTCCGTGCCAAGCCGGGCGAGCGCCCAGGTCCAGCCTCCGGGCGCAGCGCCGAGATCGACGCAACGCTCGCCGGGGATGGGCCAGGCGCCAACCCGGGTGCAGGCCTCCCACAGCTTGAGGTAAGCGCGCGAGGGCGGCCCGGTGCGATCCTCGGCAAACACGGGCTCGCCCCCAACAAACGCGCTGGTCTTGGTGGGGCTGGCGAGCAGGCGGTCGACGAGCCTGGCGCGGCGGTCCTTCGACTCGTCGTCGAGGA
>CAXTNN010000004.1:40943-41521 GCA_964245545.1 uncultured Acetobacteraceae bacterium
GGGGAACGCCAGCGGCCGGGGTCGCAGCGGCGGAAGCCGGGCGGTGATGAGCGCCGACCGGCGGTGGTGCGCCGCGGCATAGCCGGCCCAGTTGCGCTGGATCGCACGCAAGGCGTCCGCCGCGGCCCTCACTGACGGGGCAGGAAGCTCCAGCGGTCCCGTCCAGACATCCAGCGCCCAAACGCTGGAGCGTGGCGGGTCCGGCGAAAGGGCAAGGCGCCCGTGCCATGCGGAAACCGTCACGCCAGCGCGCGCCAACTCTTCGGCCAGGTGCGGCTCGAACCCAGCAGGCGCCAGGTAGGCGGCCGCGATCACCGGGGGCGTGCGGCCGCCAGCGCCAGCAGCAGCCAGGCCGCAATCAGCACCATGCCGCCGGTTGGGGCAACCGGGCCGAGCGAAACACCTGCCAATGCAAGGCTGTAGACGGCGCCGCAGAACAGGATGGTGCCAAGCAGCAGCCCGGCGGCGGCCCAATGGGCAAGGCCGCCGCGGCGCTCCGCCCAAACGCCCACGGCAAGCAAAGCGATGGCATGCCAGCCCTCTATTTGCACGCCGCTGTCCATCACCCGCAGCAAGCC
>CAXTNN010000004.1:41531-41813 GCA_964245545.1 uncultured Acetobacteraceae bacterium
GGCGGGCGCCCCGCGAGCGCATGCGCCGCCACCGCCGCCATCGCCACGGCGCCCGCACCAAGCAGCGCGCCCGCGCCGATCCAGAGTCGATGCATCGGTAAAAACTCACCTTCAAGTCGGTTTCCCACGGCGGACGCCCGCGATACTATGAGCTACATGCCACGCGGCGGAGACTTATTCCCGGAGATTGGACCGTTCGAAACCGGCTATATGCCCGTCTCGGCTGGCCATGTGATGTATTGGGAACAGGTCGGCAATCCCCGCGGCCAGCCGGTGCTGTTC
>CAXTNN010000005.1:0-22507 GCA_964245545.1 uncultured Acetobacteraceae bacterium
GCCCGGGCGCGGATCGCGTCCCAGTCGCCGCGCGCGACCTCGGCGGCGGGGGTCAACCAGGAGCCGCCGACAGCGACCACGTTGGGCTGCTGCAGCCACTCGGCAGCGTTGTCCTCGGTGATCCCGCCGGTGGGGCAGAACCGCGCCCGGGGGAACGGGCCGGCCAGCGCCCTCAGCCCGGCGAGCCCCCCCGCTGCCGTGGCCGGGAAGAACTTGGCGGTGGCGAAGCCGCGAGCCATCGCGGCCATCAGCTCGGATGCGGTTGCCACGCCGGGCATGAACGGGATGGGCGCGCCCGCCGCGGCGTCCAGCAGGGCTGAGGTCGCCCCGGGACTCAGGGCGAAGCGCGCACCGATCTCCACCGTGCGGCGCATATCGTCCGGAGTCAGCACGGTGCCGATGCCGACGATAGCCTCCGGCACCTCGGCCATGATCGCCTGCGCGCCGGCAAACCCTGCTTCGGTGCGCAGGGTGATCTCCAGCAGGCGCACCCCGCCTGCAACCAGCGCACGAGCCAGCGGCACCGCAGCCGCGACGCTCGGGACCGTGATCACGGGGATCACGGGGCCGAGTTCCAGCAAGCCGGCAAGCTGAGCCTCTCGTGTCGGCGTCACGGTCATTGTTCCTCCACCTGCTGCGTCATGGCGGCTTTCGGGATGATCGCACCGGCATGTTGCACCACCAGCCCGGCCAGACGGTGCCCCGCCCCCGCGGCGGCCTCCGGTGCCAGCCCAGCCAGCCGGGCGTGCAGATAGGCGGCGGCAAAGCTGTCGCCCGCGGCCGTCGTGTCGATCACTCCTACCACCGGCGGCGCTGCCACCCGACGCTCGACACCGTCATGCAGCACGATCGAGCCTGGTTGGGCCAGTTTCAGGACGATTTCGCGGCCGGGGGCGTAGCGGCGCAGCACCGCTTGCCCATCCTCCGGGTCCATCAACTCGAGGTCTTCGACCGAGGCGAGCACAATGCTGGCGACCGCGTACATGCGTTCGTAGAGAAGCCGCGCCAGTGCTCGGTCCGGCCAGCCGCGTAGACGGAAGTTGGTGTCGAACACCACGGTGCCGCCGCGTGCCCGGCATCGCGCCAGTGCGTCAAACAGCAGCGTGCGGGCCGGCTCACCATAGATCGAAAGCGTGATGCCAGACAGGTAGAGCACGTCAAACCCGTCTAGGGCGTCGGGATGCAGGTGGTCGAACACATGCCGGGCTGCCGCACTATCGCGCCAGTAAAGGAAGCGCCGTTCCCCAGCCGAGTCGGTTTGGATGATGTAGAGACCGGGGAGCCGGCTGGGCAGCCGCTGCACCAGCGCCGTGCCGATGCCCTCCGCGTGCCAGGCGGCAAGCATTTCGTCGCTCCAGGGGTCATCCCCCAAAGCCGTAACGTACTCCACCGGCACGCCGAGCCGGGCAAGGTAGACGGCCGTGTTCAGCGTGTCGCCACCGAACCCGCGCAGCAGGGAGCCGTCCTGCTGCTCCCGAAGTTCCACCATGCACTCGCCGATCGCGGCGACGCACGGCTTCACGCGCGCTCAGTCGTGCTCATACCCGTAGACCTCGGGCAAGATGAACAGCGCCGCGAGCAGCCCGGCCAGCGGGAAGATTGCCACGAACAGTGTGGCCCCCGCTTGGCCGATCGCGGTGAACAGCACGGGGAACAGGAAAATCGCCAGGAACGAGGGCAGCTTGACGAACATGTAGGCGAAGCCGCTGGCGGTGCCGCGATATTCTGGCTTTGCCACCACAGTCGGGATCGTCATGCAGTTCGATGCGTCCCAGTAGTGGCCCCACAGCATGGCCGCCGCGACGAACGGCAACAGCAGCGTGTGCCCCGAATAGATTGCCCAGGCGGCGACGAGCAGCGAGACCAGCACGATGCCGAAGCCGGCGATGCTGATGCCGCGCTGCCCGATCTTCGGCGTCAGCAGCGGCCCCACCCAGCCGGCGATCGCCGCAATGACGTAGAGAGCCATGGTAACGAGGTCGATGCCTAGGATGGACGACACACCCACGGTGACGAACAGCACAGGCAGGTAGAAGGCGAAGGTGGAGAACTCGCTGCCCTGGCAGAAGCAGGCGATCCAGCCATACAGCGTGGCACGCCAGCGGATTGGGTCGCGGCGCATGTCGGCGAGGAAGGCGGTGGGGTGTGGGTGCGGCACCGTCACGTCCTGCTCGGGCAGCATGTCCAGCCGGTCGCCATACATGCTGTAGCTGACCTGCTTGGCTTCGCGGAACCGGCCGCGCCGGATGAGCCACACCGCCGTTTCCGGCAGGTCGTGGCGCAGCAGCAGGATGACCAGCGCCGGCACTGCGCCGAGGCCAAGTGTCACGCGCCAGATCCATTCGGGCGGCAGTGCGAGCACGATCAGCACCGCGATCACCGCGAGCGTTGCAACCTCGCCGACGGCGAACATGAACTGCCAACGGTTGCCCATCACCTCGCGGGCGCCCTTCGGCATGGATTCCATGATGTAGGTGTAGCCGTTGGAGATGTCGGAGCCGAGCGGCACGCCGAGCAGGAACCGCACGATGACCAGCATGGCCACGCTGGTGACGAAGGCCTGCGCCACCGCGAGCACGATGAACAACACCATGGTGGAAAGAAACATCACGCGCCGTCCGATCTTGTCGGAAAGCCAGCCACCGAGCAGCGCGCCGATCAGCGCGCCTCCCTGCGTTCCGGCCGCTGCGAGGCCGAGCAGCAGCGGGTCCGGATGGTATTGCTGGCGGATGAACACCAGCACGAACGCGATCGAATAAAGGTCCCACGCCTCCACCAGGATCGAGGACATCATCAGCCAGCCGACCCGGTTGCCCCGCGGGTTGTAGTTGGTGACCAGGTGGCGCACTGCGCCGTCCATGGCCGCTTGAGGCAACGTCGTTGCTGACACCGGTTCATTCCTCCCATCAGGGTGCTTCTTAAGGGCGCCGCTCAACCCGCCTCAGCATTTCGTGATATTTCACGTTTGTCAACCGACGAGCTCGGCCGTTGAAGCTCCGCCACAATGAGTTCGGCCGATACTTTCCGGGGTATGGCAACGGCCGGGCCCGATGGCCATGCTGGCGATCATGACCCTGGACCAACTCCGCATCTTCATCGCCGTGGCCGAGCGTCAGCATGTCACCCGTGCCGCCGAAGCGCTTAACTTGGCCCAATCTGCCGCGAGCGCCGCCATCGCAGCCCTCGAGGGCCGGCATGGGGCCAAGCTGTTCCATCGGGTCGGCCGCGGGATCGAGCTGACCGAGGCCGGGTCGTTGTTCCTGGTTGAGGCCCGGGGCGTGCTGGCGCGGGCGGAAGCCGCCGAGCTGGTGCTGTCGGAGTTGGGCGGGCTGAAGCGTGGCACGCTGCTCGTCCAGGCGAGCCAGACCATCGCCAGCTATTGGCTGCCACGGCACCTCGTTGCGTTCCGCCGGGCCCATCCCGGCATCGCGATCGGGCTGACGGTCGGCAACACCGCACAGGTGGCCGCTGCCATCCATGAGGGGGCGGCCGCGCTGGGCTTCGTCGAGGGCACGGTCGATGATCCGGTTCTGGAAAGCCAGGTGGTCGCGCGTGACCAATTGGTGGTCGTGGTGGGAGCGGATCACGATTGGACGCGTTCAAGCGAGCCAATCACTCCCCAGCGCCTTGCCGAAAGCGAGTGGGTGCTGCGTGAGGCCGGCTCCGGCACGCGCTCGGTCTTCGAGACGGCTCTGGCCGGGTTCGGCATCGCTCCGTCCAGCCTGAGAGTAACGCTGGAGCTTCCGTCCAACGAGAGCGTGCGGGCCGCCGTGGAAGCCGGCCTGGGCGCCACGGCAATCTCCGCCTCGGCGGCCGCACCCAGCATCGAGGCCGGGCTGTTGCACGCCGTTGACGTGCGTTTGCCGGAACGCGACTTCCATGTGCTGCGGCATATGCAACGCTACCGTAGCCGGGCAGCCGACGCCCTGCTTGCTGTCATCGGCGCAGGCTGATTGATCGCCGGACGCGATCGGATCGAGCACTAGGAAGGGTTGGTTGAGGCGAGGCTGTCCCGCGATGCTGGGACAACCATTCAGGAAGGACCGCCGTATGCAGACCGGCAATGGCTGCACGCAGCGCCGCAAGCCGTGAATCATTGTTGGAGAGCCCAGCATGCTCGACCCGTTCCAGTCCAAACCGCCGGCACCCGATGGCGGCGATCCTTACCTCGTCGTGCACTCCAAGGAACCGTTCAACGCGGAGCCACCGCCGGCGCAGCTCCGTGCCAGCTTCGTGACACCGGTGAACGGGTTCTACGTCCGCAGCCATGGCGCCATCCCAGTGATCGACTCCACGGCACACCGCCTGCACGTCACCGGCCGGGTTGCCCGCACTCTGCATCTGTCCATGGATGAGCTGCGGGCACGGTTTGCTGCCCAGACCGTGACGGCCACGATGCAGTGCGCTGGCAACCGCCGCGCCGACATGCAGCGCGTACGGCCGACGTCCGGCGATCCCTGGGCGCCCGGTGCCGTGGGCAATGCCGCGTGGACGGGCATACCGCTTGCCGACGTGCTGCGGGCGGCCGGAGCCGAGATGGACCCGGCGCTTCACGTCGCGTTCGATTGCGCCGACGAATGCCAGGTGGACGGCAGGACGATCCATTACGGCGCCTCCATCCCGATGCATAAAGCGCTGCGCCCTGAAGTCCTGCTGGCGTTCGGCATGAACGGCGCTGCGTTGAACGCCGAGCACGGCGCACCGCTGCGCCTCGTGGTCCCGGGCTATGCTGGGGTGCGCAGCCCGAAATGGCTGCACACGATCACGGTGCAGGACGCGCCAAGCGAGAACCCGATCCAGGCCGACGACTACAAGCTGTTTCCGCCGCACGTGACGAAGGAGACGGCTGACCCGGCGAAAGGCATCACCATCAACGGCCTGCCGGTGAACAGCGCCATCTGCGACCCGGCGCCACTTGCCCGGCTATCGCCTGGTCCCGCGACCCTGCGCGGCTATGCCACCGCGACCGACCGTGAGATCGTGCGTGTGGACGTGTCGCTTGATGGCGGCCGGAACTGGGTGCAGGCCGAACTGGAAGATCACGCGGGCAGCCCGTGGTCATGGACGTTCTGGCGCGCGACGCTGGATCTGCCCAGAGGCGAGCACGAGCTGGCCGTCCGCGCCTGGGACGATGCCGGCCAGACCCAGCCCGCGCTGCCGGACGATACCTGGAACTACAAGGGCTACCTGTCCGCCGCATGGCACCGTGTGTCCGTGCTGGTCGCGTAGCAGAAGGGCTGCATCGGGCCCCGTCCGGTATGGGAGGGGCATCAGGCGATCCCGGTCAGCTTGATCAGGCCGAAGCTGATACCGCCGAGAAACACCAGGCTAAGGGTCACCGCCGCGATCACCCGTGCGCCGGACCGGGCAACCACCTTGAGGTCGGTGCCAAGGCCCAGGGCTGCCATCGAGATGATTGTCAGCAGGTTGGCAGCGGTGGCAGCAGGCGCCAGCGCGACCGCGGGCACCAGGTTGGCGGAACGCAGGGCGGCCAGGGTCAGGAAGCCCACGATAAACCACGGCACCAGCTTGTGCAGCGGCAGCTTGCCGGGCGCCGGGCGGTCGCCCGCGGTCACGTGCGGCAGCGGCTCGTCCGTTTCGTCGCGCATGCGCCGGGTCAGCAGCGACAGGCCGAGCACGACTGGGCCGAGCATCAGCACCCGCACCAGCTTCACCAATGTGCCAATCTGCACCGCCACAGCGCCGAGCGGAGCGGCCGCCGCCAACACCTGCGGCACCGCGTAGACGGTGAGCCCAGCCAGTACGCCGTATTGCAGCCCCGTCATGTGCAGCAGCGCCGGCAGGAGCGGGAGGCCGAGCACGACCAGCACGCCGAGCACCGCGGTGAAGGCGATTGATGCCGCGATCTCCTCGCCATCCGCCCCGATGATCGGCGCCACCGCCGCAATGGCCGAGTTGCCGCAGATTGAGTTGCCGCACGCCACCAGCAGCGCCATGCGGTGCGGCAAGCGCAGTGCCCGGCTGACGGCGTAGCTGACGGCGATCGCCACCACGACAACCCCGGCAATGCCTGCAATCAGCAGCGGCCCGGCCGCCACGATCATCCGCGCGCTGATGGAGGCGCCGAGCAGCAGAACCGCGATCTCCAGCAGGGTCTTGGCGCTGAACGTGATGCCGGGCAGCCAGCGCCGCCCGGGTGACCAGGCGGTGCGCACGGCCGTGCCGACCAGGATGGCGAGCACCAGCGCCTCCAGCCAGGTTGCGCCGAATGCGGCGGCTTCCAAGCGCTGTAGCACGACGGCGGCGCCCGTTACCGCAAGACATAGAAGCAGGCCCGGGAGCAGGCCGGGAAGCTGTGCGGGAAGGCGGACGAGCCTGTGCCGCAAGCCCCGGCGCGGGTCGGCCTCTGGCAGCAGGGCGGCTTGTGCGGACATGATGGCCTCGGTGGTTCGATGGACCGATCCATGCGCCACCACGGGGCAATCGCTCCAACAGCGATACCTGATGCGACCGATCGCCGGGGACGATGGATGCTTGCGCGCCTTGCAGCCAGGTGGCCGGCTGGCGCGATGATCAGCCGCGACAGCGACCATGCCACCAACGAGCGGACCTTCCTGGCTGGACGCGTATGGCGGTCACCATGATGGGCCATGGCCCGCTTCCGCCAGATCGGCCAGACCATCGACGCCGCCGAGACTCGCCCGGCCGGGGCAACCGCCTGAACCTCGCGCTGGTCGGTCTGCTGCTGACCAGCGCGGCACGCTCTTCGCGTTCCTGACCGGCACGGTCGTGCGCCGGCTCGCGTCGCTTGCGCTCGGTGATCTCGTGGCTACCAGAAACGCGCTTGATGGCCCGGCGTCAACATCGGCATGTCAGCCGCGGGTTTCGATCTTGGTGCAGCAGAAGGCGACAGGCCTTGTCACCAAGCCGGCCTCGGTCTTGGTCGTGAAGGATGCCGCGTTGGCCAGGGTCGAGGCGGCTGCGTGCTCTGCATCGGGACTATCGACCGGCAGAACATGTTCGCTGATCGTTGCTCCGCTCGCCGGGTCAAAGATGCGAATGGTGCAGTTGAACGGCTTTAGGTCCACAAGGTGTTCCTCGGCTTCTCTAGGGCAGATTTGGCGCCAGCATTGACGCTTTCGCTGCCGGCGCTGTCTCCGGTTTAGCGCCGGGTAAGCCTTCCTCGCGGCCAGGGACCGATATGTCGTAGGCATTGAGCAGCAGCGACACGAGGCAATAGCCGCCGACCAGATAGATCAGTTCTGCGGCCTGCTCTTCGCCAAACGCCCTCAAGGCACGCTGGTATGTCGACTCGGGCAGTTGCCGCCCGCTCGCCAGCGCCGTTGCCACGTCATAGGCCGCTGCCTCCGGTTCGGTCAGGTCGTGCGGGCGCTGGCCTGCGGCGATCGTTGCCACTTTCTCCGCCGACAAGCCCGCGGCGTCTGCAACCCGTTCGTGTGCATAAAGCTCGTAGCGCGAGTTGAAGGCGGCGCCGGTCGCCAGGATCGCCGTCTCATGCGCGGGCTTCGGAAGCTTTGCATGATCGATGAGCGCTTTGGTATAGGTCCAGGCGGCACCGCCGAAATCGGGGTGGCGCAGCATCGGCGCGAACGGTCCAACAAGTGCGCCATCCTCACGTTGCGACACGAAGCCCTTCAGGTGCGCCTTGATGTATTCGGCCATTTCGTCGTGCAGCGGCCGGAGTTCGGCCGGCATCGTGGCGGGCGGGAACGGCGCGGCGCGCATGTCAGGCCTCTTTAATCTCACGTGTCAGGCTCACCCTATCGAAGCCACTGGGGACAACCCGCCTGGTCACCCCCGCACCGAAGATCAAAGGTGAGCAGCCTGAAACGGCTGATCGAGTGTTTTGCAGCATAGCCGAGCTGTTTACCATGATTGTTTCCTTAGCTTTCGGCTGGTGCCGGCTCGTGATAGGGGCAGCCGTTCATACGGGCCCTGAAGTCGGCCGAGTGACGATAGGTGTCCTTGCGGGCGCGGTTGACGTTGCCGAGCGGCTGGTGCGCGGCGATCCCGGTCCAGATGCTGAAGCGGGTCTGCTCGTTGATGCGCTGCACGCGGGCAGCATCCCAGCTATCCTGCGACGCAGCGCGGACCGTGCCGACCTTGACGAAAGGCGCCTCCGCCTCGTCCCACTCAACCGTCGGATCCTCCACCGGCTGCCTGTCGATGTCTCGGCATAGTTGCACGCGGAAGTCCCATTCCGCGTCGATGCCGCGCATCTCCTTCTGCAGCTCTTCGCGAATGGCATCCTTGCGACCCTCGATCGGCACGATCTTGCCGGTCAGCGCAGTCATGGCGGGGGCGGCCGGCTTCAAGCTGAATTTCGCAAGGTGATCGCCATAACGGAACGCCGTCACGCTGTAATACGTCTCACCCAGCGGCTCGACGTTGGGGGCGCCGCCAAGCGAGTTGATGGCGGGTGCCTCCATGCCGACGGCTTCGAACGCAGCGCGGGCTCCGCGGAGGGCCGCAGACACCACCTTCTTGGTGCCCTCGATCCGGTCGGTCGTCTTGGCCAGCAGCTTGAGGTTGCCGAGGAACTTCGCCGCGGTCTTGGCCGTGAACACCTTGGCGTTGATCATGACAAAGTCCTGCGCGGTGCCTTCCGAGCCCGGCAGCCGTTCGCCGGGCACGTCGAACACCTTCATCGCCAAGCCGCGCGGCAGGCCGATGACGTCCGGCAGGATGTCGCCTGCGTTGGTTGAAAGCCGCAGCAGGACCTTGTGCGTCCCGGGCGTCGCGAACAGCCCCTGCGCCAGGTCCGGCGGCAGTCCGGCATCCACCGTCAGCTCCCCGTCGAGCACGCCGTGGGACTTGGCGTGGACCGAGCGCACGGCATGTCCGTAATCCTCGTTGGTCCGTTCCAGGATGGTGTCGAACGCGGAGTTCAGTTGCTCGACGGTCTCCTGCTCGTCGGGCTGCATCTGCTCGAGATCGGGACGGTAGCGCACGGGTGGGGTGGTCATGACGATATGTCTCTCCTGTGGATCAGGGCTGCCAGGTGGAGTTGCAAGCTGCTTGACGGCTTGGGCGAACGTGGAGGACGGTGATTAGCACATGCGGTCGATTCGGCACCTCATCCGTCTTACCGGTCATTGCCCTGGGCGAATCCTGAGCTGACCTGAAGCAGCCTGGTCGATCATCCCGACCCGCTACGCGAGCCCGGCCACGAGCATGTCAATGAACAGCCTGAGCTTCGGGATCTGGTTGGCGCCAGGCAGCGTGAGCACGTGCAGCGGCAGCGCTGGCGCGGCGTGGTTCGGCAGCACCCGGGTCAACCGGCCCGCGGCCAGGTCGTCGGCGACCACGGCCAGGGGCGACAGGATGATGCCCGCCCCTGCCAACGCCGCGGACCGCAGCGCCTGGCCGTTGTTGATCCGCAGACGCCCCTTGACCGGGATCTCCACCTCGCCGCCCGGTCCTTGGAAGCGCCACAGATGCGGTCCGCCATGGAAGAAATCCACGCAGTCGTGCCCGGCCAGGTCAGCCGGCCTGTCCGGCACACCGCGTGCCGCCAGGTAGCCGGGGGCGGCGCAGGCAACGAGCTGCATCGATGGCAGGGAACGGGCGACCAGGCTGGAGTCCGGCAGCGCCCCGACCCTGATTGCCGCGTCCAGCTTGCCCAGCAGCAGGTCGAGCCGTTGATCGCTGAGGTCGAGGTCCACGTGCATCGCGCGGTGCCGCTCCAGGTAGGCGGCGACGATGCGCGGCAGCACCGTGCTGCCGACCGAGATGGGGGCGGTGATCCGCAGCAGCCCGCTGGGGGCAGCCAGCGCCATGCCGGCACTCGCGTCCGCAGCCTCGACCTCCAGTAGGATGGCGCGGCAGCGCTCATAATAGCTGCGCCCGAACTCGGTGATGCTCTGCTGCCGGGTGCTGCGGTGCAGGAGCAGGGTCCCGAGCCGGGCTTCGAGGAAGCGCACGTGGTTGCCGACCATGGCGGGCGAGAGGCCAGCCGCCACGGCGGCGGCGGCGAAACTGCCGAGCTCCACCGTCCGCACGAAACTCTGCATCGCCGTCAGCCGATCCATTCCCTACTCACGGTAACGAGTGGGTATATTAAGCTAGTATTGCCGTGCAACGCACGCCGAATTAGCTCAGCCAGGCTGCTGCCGAACCTTGTCGCCCTTCGGGTTGCAATCTGGCCGCAAGCGCTGGCAACACCCAATAGACCGAGGCTGTCCCATGACTGCAAAATCCATGTTCGACTTCAAGTTCGCCGCCGACACGCGTGAGGAAGGCCTCAAGCTGGCCGAGGCGATCGGCAACGATATGCTGCCGCTCCCCGGCTACCTCGATCACGAGGTGATCCAGGACGTCGCGGACCCGGGCCACCTGATGGTCAACACGCATTGGAGCAGCCAGGAGCACGCACACGCCGTGCTTGCCAGCTACCGGCATGACGCGAAGGTCAAGCGGGCGGAAGAACTGATCCCCGGCGGCCCAACCGGCTTCGGCGGCACGGTCAGACGCGGCTAGTCTGACGATGCTGGAACCTGCCGTCCCAGGCTCGGCGCGGCTGCGCCAGTTCGCGCCTCGCGAGGCCATCGATGAGGGGGCAGCCTGGGACAGTTGTTCGGCGCTGGTCGTGCGTCCTGGCTGTTCGAACCGCAGATTAGCGTGCCGTTCTTCAACTCCGGCACAAACCGGGTGAACCTGGACTGGGCCAAGGTCGAGGCCCGCATCGACGTTGCCACACCCTATCTCGAGCGTGTTATACCGGCCAGTTGGTCCGGACCGAGAAGCGACACCGGGCGGTGCATTTCATTGCACATCAGGCAGAAACCTTTTCGGCCTCGGCGGCTTCGACTTTCCTGGCCGCCTCGACGCATGACGAGACTGATTGACCGAGCGAGCTGGTGAAGTAGTCCGCGCCAATCGACGTCTGTATCTGTTTGTCAGAGAGCGCGCTATCGGCTGCCGGCCAGAGCCCGACCAGAATCGGGGTGCCGCCGGGCAGTTTTTGGCGGAGGCGCTGGATGAGATACCGCAAGTGCGCCGGGCTGCCGCTGATGTCGAGATAAGAGATGCACGCCATTGCCGCCCCGGTCACGTCGAGCGTGTTGATCCCCTCCCGGGAAACCTCGCCATAGCCGACCAGACGACCGCCCATGCCGTGCTTGCCGAGCAATTGCGCCAGCATGGAAGCCGCCGCCTCGTCGAGCGGCCCGCGTCCGGCGATGCAGAGGACCTTTGACGGCGCCCGCCAGGAAGTCGGCAATCCGCCCTCTGGTACGCTCTCGGGGTCGGGGTTGTGCGGCAGGTAACGCTCGGCACTGGGCCGCCCGGCGACGCCATCATCCGACTTGGACGCGGGCGGCTGCTTGTCGTCATACCCGTCCAGCCCTGCCACCAACGCTTTGACTGTCGACTTGATCCGGTCGAGTTGCTCGTGATTCAATACGCCACGTTGAGCATCGTTGGCGGCGAGCTGCAGCCCCTTCAGCGCCACCTCATCGTAGTAGGTGGAGAGCGAACACTCTTTTAGCAGCAGGTCGGCATGGTCTTCCGTTTCATCGGCGTCCCCGGCCAGGATGCGCTGATAGAAGCTTTCCACCGGGGTCAGCGCGGCGCTATCCCCGAGCATCACGTCCAAAAACTCAAGCCGCTTGACGTGCCGGCCCATGACGACGAGGCATAGTGTAAGCGGGGTAGAGAGGATCAAGCCGATCGGTCCCCATAGCCAAGACCAGAAGATGGCTGCGACCACGACGGAGAAGGGCGATAGCCCCGTGCTGTGGCCATACACGAGGGGCTCAATCACCTGCCCGGTCACACCCTCCACCCCAACGTAGAGCACGGCCGTCCCAATCACCATCGACCAGCCGGGTTCGACAGCCGCTGCCAATCCAAGCGGCAGCACGGCGGCGATGAAAGATCCGACATAGGGCACGAAGCGCAGTAACGCCGATAGGATACCCCAAAGCACAGGGTTGGGCACGCCGATGAAGAACAGCCCGATGCCGATGATCACTCCAAAGGCAGAGTTGATGCTGAGCTGGGTGACGAAGTATTTGCTCAAACGGCGGCCGCCGTCGTCAATGGCCAGCGTGGTCTGGTGCAGGTCGTCCGATCCGACCAGCCGGATCAGCCGATCGCGAAGATCTTCGCGCTGTAGGAGGGCGAAAATGGCCACCACAAAGACAATGCCCAACGTGGCCAAGGGCGAGAGCACGGGCGAAAGGTAGCGATAGGCCAGTTCCAGGGGCGAAGCGCCGGCCTCGCTTGACGGTGCCGCCTGGGCGGGCTGTACAACAGCCTGCGGCTGGGAGTCCCGAGGTCCTGCTTGCGGCTGCAGCGAAGATGCAGCCGGTGCCATCACGTTGTGCGCGCCGACCTTCTCGGCCAGCGTCGAGAGCCGGCCGACGGTATAGCGCTGCACCGTCGCTATCTTCTGCTCGACCGTTGCAGCATATTGCGGGATATTGGTCGCGAGGTCGGCAACTTGGGTTCCAATCACGCCGCCGATCGCCAGCACGACGCCGAGTGCGAGCACAACACCAAGCAGCACGGACGGTATCCGTGCCAAGATGCAGGCGGCGCAGCAACTCGACCAATGGCGCCAGGATGAAGGCCAGCAGAAGCGCCAGCGTAATGGGGACCAACACGTCCTTGCCGAAATACAACGTGGCCACAAGCATGACGAACAGCGTCATGACCTTGGAGGCGTCGGGCGCTGGTGCCTTGGCCACGAGCTTTGGCGACGGACCAGACTGTGATCGGCCTTCTGACATGGCGTTCCTCAGTGACCGCCTGTCCCTTACTGCGGGACGAGATAGCGAGAACGGGCAGGCAGCGGTTCGGCATCGGACTGGAAACGGCGACGGCTAGGTCTAGGCCATCCGTTCGCCACCGGGTCATCGGTCCAACGTCCGTGTCATCTGCCAAACCGCGGCTTTGTTCAGGCCTGTAAAGCACGGCGTGTTGGCAAGCTGCTGGGGCGTGGCGGAAGCCAGTGGGCAAATCGCCACCTGGAGTGCGATGCCGCAGCGGAGCATTGCAGGGGCAGCGAACACGGCTGGCACTCTGTCAGGTCGCGAGTTCGGCCTCGCTCGCCGATCCACCGGCTTTAACGCAGTCGCTTGCCAGATGTTGACGCCAAGGTCGGCAGCAACGCTGCTGACCAAGGGCCGAATACATCACCGGGTTACCGGACAATCCGCTGTGTGCTGCGCATGCGGCGCTGCACTGCGAGCGTGCCACCGATCGCCGCAGCAATCAGGCCGATCAGCAGGTCAGCGAATGCAGCAAACGACGTGTGCGAGGCGGCCGTCGCGGTTGCGTCTGCCGCGTTCTTGGCGGTCTGGATCGCCTGCGTCTTCTCCTGCTGCAGCTTGGCCTGCGCCTGATCGAACTGCTGGGTGGCTTGGTCTGCAGAAATGTGCTGCTGGGCCGCCATGATCGCGACGATCCGGGCCTTGGCAGCCGGCGCATCAGAACCGCCCTTGGCGTAAGTCACCAGGTTGGTGGCGACATCCTTCTGAGCGTCCTGCGGCGACATGATGGCCGGGTCCGGGTCGGCGGGCTTCAAGTAGGCCTGCGCCTGTTGCTGCACCACGTCCGGGGTAATGCCCGTCGCCTGCTCGACAGGTTGCGCCGCGCTTTTCATGCCACTGCCAGCGGCGGATGCCAGGCCGCCAAGCGCCGAAGCACCGCCGCCGATGACGCCCCCAATTGCCGAAGTCAGCAGCCATACGGTCAGCAGCGTGACAATGCCCCAGGTGATCATTCCGTGCAGCAGCCCATCCCAACGCAACTCCACGCCGGCCATCCAAGCCGCCGCATAGCCGCCGAATGCCAGGGCGATAATGCTGCTGATGATCCACCATGCGCCAGCACCGACGCCGAGGCTACTCGCGTCCGGTGTAGTCCCGGCGTTGGTATTGACGGTATCCAGGCCGATGCCGGCGCCGTGCAGGCTCAACAGCAACTGGATTGTCACCACGAGGATTACCCCGCCGATGATGGCGCCCCATGAGATCCGGCGATGGATGTGCGAACCGCCGCCCATCGTGGTGGTGGTGGTTTCCAGCACGGCAGAGCCGCGAAGCGGCGGCTCGTTGCCATAGGTCGTGGTCGACATCGGTGTCTCCGAGACAGAGGTCCGGGGCGGCAATGCGCCCCGGAGATTAGAAAGTCAGACCTTCGGCGTACGCGGCGCCACGGTGTCCATCCTCGTGGTGGTGGTGGTGGCGCTGCCCGGGATCTGTTCGATCTCCACCTCCTCCTTGCGTACGGTATCGCGCACCGTCTCGACGCGATCCGTGGCTTCCTTGTGCAGGCCGACTTCTTCGTAGACGCGGGCCGTCTTGGCGACGACGGCCTCCTCGCTCGATTCCGTCATCTCGATCGTCTTGTCGGAGAAGGAGTCCGTGGTCGGCCGCCCGTCCGTCACTGGGCGCCGATCCATGGTCACCTTCTCATCGTGCAGGGTGACCTGCTGCTCGACAGGGGTTTCCACGACGAAGCGGCGGATGCGGGTGCCACCCTTGTTCACCAGGCGCTTGCCGACGGCGAGCTGTTCTTCGGCAAGTTGTATCGTGCCGCCTTGATTGCTCGTGCTTGCGGTCGTGGGCTGCACGGATGGCGCTATCGGCGTTTGCGTCGTCGTGGTCTGGGTCAGGCCGTAGCTGTTTGCGCGCTCGTCGATGTCGATCGGGTTTTGCGCCTCAAGGATTTGCATCACTTGATCAGCATGCTGGTCTGGCACACGCACGGTAACGACAGACGATCCGCCCTGGACGCTGCGGTCATACACGGCGGTGTCGTTGCCGGGCTCGCCACCGAACAGGCTCGACCAAAAACCCTGCTCACGCGGAGCCGTCGCCGTGGTGGCTGTCGTGGCACCACCTTCTTGCACGCTGATCGCGTTGTCCGGGACGGCGGCAGCCCGCAATGCGCTCACGGCAGCTTGGGCATGGGCGGCGGTGTCATAAACGGCAACAATGGTCTCTTCAGCCATGGTAGGTTCCTCTTGCTTCAATAGAGTCGGCGCACGGCCAAATGGCCGGGCGGATTAGTCTTCGATGGGAGTCCGCGTGACGGCAGCTTGCTGTTCTCGCAGCGTTACCGTCTCGACATGACGCTGCGTGGTCCGCACCCGCCGGATATGGACCTCTTCCTTCAGCACAAGGCGTCGCTCGACCACGACCACCTCTTCGACAATCGGCAGAATGGTGATGTCACCCTCCTGCCGAACCTCCGGGACTGCATCCACGACCCGGCCGATTGGGACATGCTCGACGATAACGTGCTCGCGGCTTAGATCAGCCTCGACGACCTCATCGCGGGTGCGGGTTGTGCGCGCCAGGCGGACCCGCGTCTTGCGCACCCGTTTGGCAACGGCCACCTGTTCCGCGTGCAACGGCATCGTCACGGTGTCAGCGGCGACCCGGACGCGGTCGGCTGTGTCCAGGCCGTTGAGGTCGTCGGGAACGCTGCCGGATGGCACCGTGCTAGGCCTCAGCGGCGTCGCGAACGGTGTCTTTCGGTCCGCCAACGGCGTTTTGGGCCTTGCCAGTGGTCTTCTCGGCTGCACCTTCGCCCTCGGTCTGGGTATCACCGGTCACTTTGCCAATAGCCTCCTTGATCGAGCCGGTGACCTGCTTGCCAACACCTTCGAGACGATCTTCGTCCATAACGCATGCTCCATGAGATGGCGCTGTCGGTAGCAGCGTCGAACTGGGAGCTTAACTGGTAAAGCCTGGCAAAGTTACCGAGCACGCGGAAAGTTTTACGTTGCAAAAACGGTGAGTTCACGAGGAGGATTTAAACTATAGCGTCGTGGGTGTCTGGCTGTGCCAGGACCGGGAGGGTCGGGCGCGCGTTGTGCTACCTCAAAACAGCCGACCAGCGCGAGGAAGACCTTGCCCGATCAGCTAATCAGGTCAGTGTCGCTCAGACCCTCACCCGCCTATAGTCCAGCGCAAATCAGAGCTCAGAGAGGCCGCCATGCGCAATGTGTTGGTCACCGCAGGTGCTTCCGGTATCGGCAAGGAGATCGCTGCCGCCTTCCTCACAGCGGGAGACAGCGTCTACATATGCGACATCAACCAAGCCGCATTGGACCAGGCAGGGCGCGAGCTTGCCGGCTTGAGGACCGGGGTATGTGATGTCGGCGACAGGCAGCAAATCGAAACCATGGTCGCGGACGCCGTGTCACAACTCGGCGGCATCGACATCCTAGTCAACAATGCTGGTGTTTCCGGCCCGACCGCACCAATTCAGGATGTCGAACCCGATCAATGGGAGGCCGTGCTCAAGGTCAACCTGACTGGAACCTTCCTGGTCACCAAGGCCGCCATCCCGCATTTGATCGCGTCAGGCCATGGCAACATCATCATCATGTCGTCTGCCGCCGGGCGCTTCGGCTTTCCCAATCGAAGCCCTTACTCCACGGTCAAATGGGGCCTGATCGGCTTCACCAAGACGCTCTCGATGGAGCTCGCAAAGTACAACATCCGAGCCAATGCCATCCTTCCCGGAGCCGTGGATGGCGACCGCATCCAGAAAGTGTTTCAGGCGCGGGCAGATGCCACGGGCGCAACACCCGATGCGGTGAAGGCGGACGTCATGGCCAATCAGTCACTCAAATACCTGGTGGACCCGAAGGATATCGCGGCCCTAGCCGTCTTCTTGGCTTCCGACGCTGCCAAGTCGATCTCCGGCCAGATCATGCCCATCGACGGCGACATGCAACGGAACTGACAGGCGCGACCCCCATGATGGTGCAAGCAATAAACCGCTGCGCCGCAATCTAACCAGCAGCACGAAGCTGCTTGTGAGGAAAATACCAATGGCTGACAGAACTCTGCGCGACCGCCTCATCGGAGCCTGGACCCTGGTGTCGTATGAGGAGCAGCCGGTCGACGATTCGGAGTCCTTCTATCCAATGGGCCGCACTCCGAAAGCGATCATCATGTATACGCCGGACGGCGAGACGGTTAACTCTCACTTGGCGTGGCGGCGGGCAGACGCCTCGACCATGGCGCCGAAGTGACGGACCGATCCGCCGCGCACTGCGGTCAATGAGCCATGCACCCGCAATTACCGTGCTGGCCGTGCTCGACTGGCTCGGGTCGTTTGTGTTCGCTCTGAGCGGTGGTCTGCTGGCCGTCCAGAAAAAATTCGACTTGTTCGGTGTGCTGCTGCTCTCGTTCGTGGTGGCGGTCGCCGGAGGCATCACGCGCGACGTGCTGATCGGCGCGGTTCCGCCCGCTGCGGTCGCGAGCTGGCACACGCTTGCGATCGCGGTGTTCGGCGGATTGTTGACCTTCTTCGTCTACCCGGCGCTGCAGCCATTCAAACGCGATATCCTGCTGCTCGATGCCGTGGGCCTGGCCCTGTTCGCGGCCACGGGCGCGCAGAAGGCGCTCCATTATGGCATCAACCCGGTGATGGCGGCCGTGCTCGGCATGGTGTCCGGCATCGGCGGTGGCATCCTCCGCGACGTGCTCGCCGGCGACGTGCCCACGGTCCTGCGCGCCGATCTCTACGCACTGGCTGCGCTCGCAGCCGCAGGAATTGTCTCGCTTGGGCAGATGCTCGGCGCTCCGCCGCTCTACCCGATGCTGCTGGGCGCTGCCGCCTGCATCTTTCTTCGCATCATGGCGATCTACCGCGGCTGGCGGGTCCCGGTCGCTAATTGGCGGCCGGACGAAACCAGATGACCGGGTCGCACGTGTCGCAGGCCATGGCTGCGTCGAAAGAGCTGTCAGGAGGAACGAATGTGCTTGCTCTGTGCTGAGAGCTCGGGAGACCACGCGCTGGCCCGTCGTGCGCATTTGTTGCAGATGCTGGCCCTCGTCGAGCACCCAGACGCGCTTCCCGCGGATGCAGCTTTGCGGCTCAGCCGGGAGATAATCGGGTTGATCCAACCACGATCTAGCCTGCGTCGGTGCGTTCCGGTGCCACCGCCTGACCAAGGGGCCGAAAAAAACCGCTGACAGGAGACATGCCATGCCTGCCGACACCGCCCCAGCCCTGCCCGAGCCTTCAGCCGACCTGCTGGCTTTGCTGGAGAAAACCTATAAGGACCTCCATGCCAACCCAGAGCTCTCTATGCAGGAGCACCGCACCGCCGGCATCGCCGGGGCGTGGCTGAAACAGCAGGGATATGAAGTCACGCAGGGTGTCGGCGGAACCGGTGTGGTCGGTCTGCTGCGCAACGGCGACGGGGCAACGGTGCTGATGCGCGCCGACATGGATGCGCTGTCGCTTAAGGAGAGCACCGGCTTGCCATACGCAAGCGACAAGACTGGAACCGACCGTTTCGGCCAGGCCATGCCGGTCGCGCACGCCTGCGGACATGACATGCACGTGACTTGGATGATGGGCGCGACACGGATCCTGGCAGAGAACCGCGACAAGTGGCACGGCACGGTTCTCGTGGTGTTCCAGCCCGGCGAGGAGACTGCGCAGGGTGCCCGCGCCATGATCGAAGACGGCTTGGTCAAGCGCTTTCCCAAGCCGGACGTGGCGCTGGCCCAGCACGTGATGCCGCTCAGCGCCGGCCAGATCGGGTATCGCGCCGGCACCATGCTTTCGGCTGGGGATAGCTGGGAGGTGACCTTGTTCGGGCGCGGTGCTCACGGCTCGATGCCGGAAAAGAGCATCGACCCAGTTGTTATGGCCGCCTTGGCCGTAATGCGCTTGCAAACTGTAGTATCGCGCGAGGTCGCGATATCGGATGGCGCCGTCGTCACCGTCGGCACGCTGCGCGCCGGGTCGAGCGACAACGTCATTCCGGATCAGGCGCTGCTCCGGCTCAACGTCCGCACCTTTAAGGACCAGGTGCGCGACCGCGTCTTATCGGCCGTCAAGCGCATCCTGGAGGCGGAGGCTTCCGCGTCCGGCGCACCCAAGCCGCCGCAATACTCCGTGTTGGGCGAGTGGCCGCTAACGCGCAACGATGCGGACGCGACGGCCAAGGTTGCCGCCGAGTTCGAGCGACGCTTCGGCAGCAAGGGCGTGCAGGAAATCTCGGCGCCCCTCTCCGCGAGCGAGGACTTCGGTCTGTTCGCCGCGGCGTGGGGGATACCTGGGGTGTTTTGGGCGGTCGGCGGCACTGATCCGGCCGCGTACGAGAAGGCCGAGAGAGCTGGAAAGCTGAACGAGCTGCCGGTCAATCACTCTCCGGAGTTCGCGCCGGTTATCGACCCGACGCTGCGCGTCGGCATCGAGGCGATGCTTACGGCGGCAGGTGCGTGGCTCATGAACGAGGGGCCGAAATCCTGATGCTGGGAACAAGGAACCGCGGGCTTCAAGCGACGCTCAGTTCTGCGTTCTGCCATCGGCTGCCGGTCGCTCATGGTCTATAGGATGGAGGAGATGACGATGGCTGGACTGGGTAGGATGTTGAGCGCCGCCATCGCAACCGGAACAGTCGCGAGCGTGACGTCGAGCGTTGCTCTCAGCCTGCTCGCCCGGTCGGAAGGGAAAGGCGCGCTTCAGCCCGTCAATGCCACAAGCCATTGGATGAACGGGAGAGAAGCAGGCTTGTTTACCCAGGCTGATATCGCCCATACGGCGGTCGGCTACGCGACCCACCATGCCGCCACGACCTTCTGGGCCGCTCTGTTCGAACGATGGATCGGAGCCGGCCGGCCACTCACCGCTCTGCCGATGCTGAAACGCGCTGTGGCAATGTCGGCGCTCGCGGCGGCCGTCGACTACGGGGCGACACCCAAGCGGTTCACGCCGGGGTGGGAGTTTGTGCTCTCCAAGCGATCCATGGCAGTGGCCTATGCGGCCATGGCGGTCGGTTTGGCGGCAGGCGCCTTGATGATGCAGCGAAGTCTACAGTCCCGACCACAGCCCGTTTGAGGCCGGCAGAACGGCCTGACCGTCGCCGGTCAGGCGCTCGTTCGCCCCACCAGCACATGGCCGAGCTGGCCTGGGTCGCCCGCCAGAGGCAATGCAGGTCGGCATTCGCCGCGGGAGAGTTGCGGTCTCGCGCGTTGGGCCGTAGCTGATGTTTCACAGGGGAGAGCAGTATGGACAACATCAAGTCAGACGCAGCCAACCATCATGAGCAGGCGGCACACCAGTTTGACATCGCAGCCAAGATGCATCGCGACGCGGCCAAGCAGTGCCTCTCCGGCAATTACGAGAAGGCGCAGAGCCTGGCTACGTCCGCGGCCGAGGCCGACACCACGGCGAACCGCCATGCGATGGATGCGGTCGACCTATATCGCCATCACGCCGAGGAGGTAGCTGGCCACAAGGCCGAACTCGCGAGCGAAGAAGCCGCCCGGGCGGCCAAACACGAGGCCAAAGCCGCCGAGGGCTAATGCCGGGTTTGCCTATCTGTCCGGATAGGGTGGCCATGGCAAATCCCAGTGCTTACCGGCGCGTTGTGCGAGCGAAACTTGGGATGCATCATGACAATTGAACTTAGCCTTTTGGCATGGGCCATCGTACTCGGCCTTGTCCACGCAGTCGGAACCGGCCAGTTCACGACGTTCCAGCATGGCATGCAGTACGGACTCAGTCCGCGTGACGAGAAGAAGCCGCTGACAGGTGTTGGAGCGCGCGTAGAGCGAGCATTCGCCAACTACATGCAAACCTTCCCTTTCTTTGCCGCTGCCGTGCTGATCACCCAGCTTGCCGGACGACATGGCTGGCTGACGGTGTATGGAGCTCAACTCTATTTCTGGGCACGCCTGATCTATGTACCGCTTTATGCCTTCGGCATCCCGGTTGCACGTACTTTGGCGTTCTTGGTATCGTTGGTCGGCATCATAATGCTGCTGGTGGCGCTCACTTAACGCCGCGGATTCCACTTGCGGCTCCTTGCGGCCGCCCTCGCTCTTGACCGACGCCGAGATGCGTTCGGCTACGACCATGCTCGCTGGATAAGGGCGACGGAGGGACGCTGTGGCGACGACGCACGAGATCATTTTGGTAGCGGGCGTGCTTTGCCTGATGGCCATCCTGGCTGGGCTGCTCTCGGCACGAATAGGCACGCCGCTGCTGCTGGTTTTCATCGCCATTGGGATGGTGGCTGGCGAGGACGGGCCCGGCGGCATCGCGTTCGACGACTTCCAGGGCGCCTACCTGGTCGGCAGCCTCGCCCTGACTGCAATCCTATTCCAGGGCGGGCTCAGCACCGAGCGGCACATGATCCGCCAGGCATTGTGGCCGTCATTGGCGCTCGCGACGGTGGGGGTCGCGATGAGTGCTGGCGTGGTCGCGCTCGCCGCGCGCATGCTGTTTGGCCTATCCTGGCCGGAGGCGCTGCTGCTGGGGGCGGCAACCGCGCCGACCGACGCAGCGGCGGTATCGGTCCTGTTGCGGCAGTCGAAGGCGGCGGTGCCGTCGCGGGTGATTTCGGCACTCGAGGTGGAATCGGGTTTGAACGACCCGATGAGCGTGTTCCTTACCGTCGGCCTTGTTGAGCTGCTAACCGCGCCGGGCGGGCTGTCGGTGGCACAGGCGGGCCTGCTGTTCGCCCGTGAGATGGCTGGCGGCGCCGCAATCGGGCTTGCGGGCGGATACAGCCTGTTGCTGCTGTTCCGTCGGCTTGCCACCGAGCGATCGGTATTTCCCGTTGTCGCTGTCGGCGGCGCGTTGGCGCTGTTTGGGGCGGCACAGGTGCTGGAGGCCAGCGGCTTCCTGGCCGTGTATCTAGCCGGCGTGATCGTCGGCAACTATGAGCATGGCGGCAGCGAGCCGGTCGCGCGTTTCTTCGGTGCTCTCGGTTGGCTCGCACAGATCGCGCTGTTCCTGATGCTTGGGCTGCTGGTCAACCCGCGCGAACTGCCGCCGCACATGGTAGCCGCGCTGTTGGTGGCCGGCGTGCTGATGCTGGTGGCCCGCCCCGCCGCCGTCGCTGCCTGCCTGCTGCCGTTCCGCTGGCGGTTGAACGAGGCCGCATTCGTCGCCTGGGTGGGATTGCGCGGCGCCGTCCCGATCTTCCTGACCATCATCCCGTTGCTGGCGGGTGTCGGGGGCGGCCGTGCAATGTTCAACATCGTCTTCGTGGTGGTGATCGTCTCGGTCGCTGTCCAAGGCTGGACGATTTTGCCCGCGGCGAAGTTGCTCCGTCTTCGAGCGGATGCCTGAGAGACCGTTGACAATGCCCCTACGGTGGTCATCCAACGTGGCTTTTTGCGCTTCCGGTGCTCACGGCCACTCAAGGCCGCTCCGCTCCGGTTCTAAAAAGCCACGCCAGGCGGCGCACTGATGCCGAGACCCGGCGCGGGCGTCATCGCTTTCAGCACTGCCCATAGTCGCGCAGCAACGCGCGGAACGCTGCCACGGCCGGGAGGACGGCGCGGCCTTTGGCAGAGATCATGCCGATGCGCCGGTGCAGGTCCACGCAGCCGAGGTCGCGCAGCACGATGCCGGGCGACGGCAGCGTTCCCGCGAGAAGCTCGGTGACGAACGCGACACCATAGCCGGCGCGCACCAATGCCATGATGGTCAGCGAGTTTCGCGACTGCAGCGCCGGCCGGAACGGAAGCCCGGCATGGTCAAAGGCCCGCTTGATGGTGGTCCAGGCAGCAGATTCGGGCGGCATTGT
>CAXTNN010000005.1:22517-30271 GCA_964245545.1 uncultured Acetobacteraceae bacterium
GTTGGGCAGTCTGCCAGCGCATGGCCGGATGCAACCGCCAGCAGGAACCGGTCGGTTAGCAGCAGCTCGAACTCGAAAGCGTCGTTGTCGGGCTCGAACGGGATCACGGCAAGGTCCACTTCGCCGTTTAGAAGCCGGTCCAGCGCATGACCGTAGAAATCATCTTGCAGCACGATTTCGATGTTCGGATACCGGGTGTGGAAAGCACTGATCGCCTGAGCCAGGAACCCGGCAGCCACGGATGGCGAGGCACCAAGGGTGATACGGCCGCAGCGCAGCTTGGCTTCGTCGCGGATCTCCTCGGTCAAGGCGCGCAGCTCCGTATGGGCCCGCTCCAGGCCGACGCGCAGCCGCTCTCCGGTGGCGGTAATGGTGACCCGGCGTGTCGTGCGGTTGAACAAGGGCACCCCGAGCGTCTGCTCGAGGTGGCTGATCCGCGCGGACACCGCCGGTTGCGACAAGCCGAGCGCGGCCCCGGTCCGGCTGAAGCTGCCCGTCTCGACCAGCGACAGAAAGGCATCGATGTCCGCCGTGAACAGGCTTATCTGTGACATGGATTAATCGATAGGATCATTCGATTTATTATTCAATTGGTTTGCGTGCATGATGCGGTGCATGCCGGCGATGAGATCGGCAACCAGGGTGGACAGCGCTTATGCCAAGTTCGATCACGGCGTCCCGCAGCCAAAAGGGTGTCAATGCCGGCGCGCGATTGGACCGGTTGCCGATCGGGCAGTTCCACCGCCGGCTGATGGCGCTGATCGGCCTTGGAATGTTCCTCGACGCCTGCGACATCTACTTAGCGGGCGGGGTGCTGGGCTCTCTGGTCGCCAGCGGATGGTCGACGCTTGATACCAATGCGCTGTTCATGTCGGCGACCTTCCTCGGCATGCTGGTGGGCACGCTGTCCGCCGGGTATCTCGGCGACCGGTTCGGGCGCCGGTTCTCCTATCAGCTCAATCTGCTGATCTTCGGCGTGGCGTCGATTGCCGCCTCCTTTTCCCCCGATATGCAAGTCCTGATCGGCGCACGCTTCGTCATGGGCGTCGGCATGGGGGCGGAGATCGTGGTCGGCTACTCCAGCCTGGCGGAGTTCATGCCCCGCGCCCGCCGCGGCTTCTACGTGGCGATGTTGTCGGTGATCACGAACATGGCAGTTCCCTTCGTCGGCCTGGGCGGCGCCTGGCTGATCCCCCTGCTCGGCTGGCGCGCGCTGTTCGCCATCATTGGCGCATCCGCGCTGATCGTCTGGTTCCTGCGCAAGACCATGCCGGAAAGCCCGCGCTGGCTGGAGAGCCAAGGCCGGTTGGCAGAGGCGGAGGCGCAATTGGCGGCAATCGAGACGGAGGCGCTAAAAAGCGGCCCCTTGCCTCCCGTGCGCGAGGTCTTTGACGTATCGGCCACCGCCGGGTCCTATCGCGAGCTGTTCAGCCGGGAGCTGATCGGCAGCACCGTGCTCGCCATGGTGATCGCCGTGGTCAGCGGAGTGAGCTTGTACGGATTTCTGTCGTGGCTCCCGACCTTCTTGGTGAAGCAGGGCTTTGCCATCCGCTCCTCTCTGCTGTTCGCCGCCATTATGGGTTTGGGGGCCCCGCTCGGCGGCTTGCTGGGCTCGGTGGTCGCGGACCGGTTTGGGCGCAAGCGCACGCTGGTGTTGGTCGCGCTGCTACAGGCGGGCTTAGGCGTCGCCTATCCCGCGGTAACCAACAATGTGGAGATGGTGCTGTGCGGGTTCGCGCTCACGCTCTGCTCCTATGCCGTGGTCGCGGTGGGTTACGCCCTCTACGTCCCCGAGATGTTCCCCACCCGCTCGCGGCTGCGCGGCGTCTCGGTGGCTGGCGGCGTCGGGCGGCTGACATCGAGCGGCGTCGGATTTGCTATCGTCTCGATCTTCGGCGCATTCGGCATTGCCGGCGTGTCCAGCTTCCTGGTGGCCTGCATGCTGGTGCTGGCCGCCTGCGTCCTGCTGCTCGGCCGCGAGACCAGCCAGCGCGCCTTGGAAGAGATCGAAACCACCCCGGACAGCGCTGCTCCGCTCGCTGCCGTTCACCCCCTGGCGGGCGACTAAGCCCGAGGAGTCCACCCAATGAACGATCAGCCTCAAATCACCCTCGACCGGCCGCCGTCGCAAGCCGCTGGCATCATCGACTGCGATGTTCACCCCGTCTTCGCCGATGGCATCCGCAGCCTGTATCCCTACATGCCGGACGCATGGGTGCAGCGCTTCATCCGCAAGAACGCGCACACGGCCGTGCGGGGCCTCACCTTGCGTTTCGCCCACCCGAACGGGGCGGTGATCCGCACCGATGCGCGCCCGGCCCCAGGCATGGCGGGGGGGAGTGATGCGGCCTTTGTGGTGACAGACCATCTGGACCCGAACGGCATCTCTGTCGCCGTGCTGAATAGCCTCGAGTCCGGCTCGTACTGCTCGGTGCACGCTTCAACGGACGAAAGCATCGTCATCGCCAGCGCCGCCAACGATTATTACATCAACACCTGGCTTTCGGTGGACCCGCGCTTCACCTACGCCGCCGTGGTGCCTTCGCAGGACCCGGCGGCGGCAGCGGCCGAAATCCGGCGGGTGGGGGGTCATCGCCAGGTTTGTGCCATTGCCCTGCCACCGATCGCCGTCCTGATGGGCAGCCGCTACTACTGGCCGAACTACCAGGCAGCTTGCGACATGGACCTGCCGATCTTCCTGCATGTCAGCGGGTCGGAGGCGATCTATAACGGTGCGCCGCTGCCAGCGGGCGGTCTGCCGGAAACCTACATCGAGCGCTACGTCACGCTCGGGCAGGGGGCGGAGACCAACCTCAACAGCCTGGTGATGAACGGCACCTTCGAGCGTTTCCCCAAGCTGCGCGTGCTGTATGTCGAATACGGCTTCGTATGGCCGGTCGCGCTGATGCTGCGCATGGACCGGCTGTGGCGCGGGCTGCGCCACGAGGTGCCGTGGGTGAAGAAGCCGCCGACCGACTACGTGGCCGAGCATGTGTGGTTCTCCACCCAGCCGATCGAGGAGCCGCGCAACCCGCGCGATCTCGAACACTTGGTCCGCATGCTCGGCGTGAACAACCTATGCTTCAGCACCGACTACCCGCATTGGGACAACGACATGCCGATGCAGTCGCTGCGGATGCTGCCAGCAGCCGACCGCGACCGCATCATGCGCCAGAATGCGCGCGACGTGCTGCGGCTGGCCGGCTAGAGGAGGTGGCGATGAACGCACCGCTGCGCGAGCAGACCGAGGTGGCAGCCGGCCCGGAAGCAAGCTTTACGGCAGGCAAGTTCGTCATCATCGGCGCCGGCAAGCAGTCTGTCGGCATCATCCGGCTGCGCAGCGGCGAGCTGAAGGCGGTGCGCAACTGGTGCCCCCACAAGGGCGCGCCGATCTGCCGCGGCATTGTCGGCGGCACCTGGCTGCCGTCCGAGCCGGGCGAGCTCCGCTACGACCGCGAGGGTGAAGTGCTGGTTTGCCCCTGGCATGGCTTCGAATATGACCTGCATGACGGGCGCGAGTTGTTCCGAGAGATCCCGACCCGGCTGCGCTTCTTCCCCGTCACGGTGCGGGACGGGACCGTGTTCGTCACCGTTGAAGCGATGCGGCGGCCGGAGACGCAGACATGAGCCAGGCTGCGAAGCTTCGGGGATTGCTGTCCCAAGACGCAATCGTGGTTGCCCCCGGTGTTTATGACGGCATCACCGCCCGGCTGGTGGAGCAGGCCGGGTTCTCTGCCGCGTACATGACGGGAGCGGGCACCAGCCTCTCTCGCGGCTATCCCGATCTGGGATTGTTGACGCTGACGGAGATGGCGGGCAATGCCACCGTCATCACCCGCACGGTCGACCTGCCGCTGATCGCTGATGCCGACACCGGCTATGGCAACGAACTGAACGTCACCCGCACCATCCGCGAATACGAGAGCGCCGGAGTGGCGGGGTTGCATCTGGAGGACCAGGTCTCGCCCAAGCGCTGCGGCCACCTGGCGGGCAAAGAGGTGGTCGGGCAGGACGAGTTCATCGCCAAAATCCGTGCTGCCGTGGCTGCCAGGCGCGACCCGGATGTCGTGATCATCGCCCGCACTGACAGCCGAGCCGTGCTGGGCCTGGAGGAAGCCATCGCCCGGGTCAATGCCGCCCTCGCCGCCGGCGCGGACCTGGCGTTCGTCGAAGCCATCCCCGACTTGGAAGAACTGGCAGCGGTGCCGAAGCGCGTGAACGGGCCATGCCTGCTGAATGTGGTGCAGGGCGGCAAAACGCCGGAGCTCAACCTGTTGCAGGCGCAGGCGATGGGCTACCGGCTGGCAATTTTGCCGAGCATGCTGCTGGGCAGCATCATGGAGACGATTGACACCGTGTTGGCCTCGCTGCGTGCGACCCATCAGCCGCCATCCGCCGCGGGCAAGCCGGACGTGGCGGCCCGGTTTCAACGCTTCCGCTCCGACGAGTGGGACGCCTTGCGCAATCGCTTCCGCACGCCAGGGCAGCCTGATCGCTAGCAGGCTGGCGTCAGCCGGGGTTGATCAGCGCAAACACCTTGTCGAAGTCTCCACGCGCTTCCGCCTGGCGTTGGAGCTTCACCCGCTCCACCAGGATCTCGGCGGCACCAGGCTGTGCGGCAAGCAGGGCCATGCTCTCGGCAATGAAGGCATCGAGCGGCATCGCCCGCGGATTGTCGCGCTGCCCGGGCGTAAGGTCGGTCGCCACCAGGGGCGGGGCGAGTTCGACCACCTCCACCGCGGTGTCGCGCAACAGGTGGTGGAGCGATTGCGAGTAGGAGTGCATCGCCGCCTTGGTTGCGCTGTAGGTCGGCGTGTCAGCCCGCGGCACAAAGGCAAGCCCAGAGGTGACGTTGACAACGGCCGCGGCGGCCTGCCTCCGCAGCAACGGCAGCAGGGCGGCCGTCAGCCGGATCGGCCCCAGCAGGTTGGTGGCGATGGTCGCTTCCGCCACGGCCAGGTCGACGGGATCGGCCAAGGCATCCTCGGTCTGCATAATCCCGGCATTGTTGATCAGCACGTTCAGCGCCGGATAGTCGGCGGCGATGCGTCTGCTCACGCTGCGGATGGCAGATGGGTCCGCCACGTCGAGCACAAGGGCATGCATTCCAGGATTGGCGGCAACGGCGGCGTCCAGCGGTTCGGCCCGGCGTCCGGCGACGATCACGGTGTTGCCCGCTTCGTGCAGCGCTTTGGCCAGCCCCCGGCCGATCCCCGTACCGCCGCCGGTGACAAGGATGGTGTTGCCGTTGATGTTCACAGTGATTTCCCTTCTGCAACTGCACCCCTATCTTGGGCGCTGCACCGCTTGCGGCATTGCCGAATCCTCCCGGTTCTTTGCCTGATCCTCCGAGATGGCATGCACCAGCCTGGTATCGTCTGCTATCGTGCAGCGATGGCAAGCGGCACCCTTCGCGACCTGGTCGACGCACACACCGCCCTGCACGCCGACGCCGACGGGGCAACCGCGACCCCGATCCCCGGCCTGAGCATGCTTCGAGCGGCGGCAACCACGGCCTTGATGCACGTCATCTACCGGCCGCTGGTCTGCCTAATCCTGCAGGGTGCCAAGCAGGTGACGACCGCGGCCGCCACGTTTGAGTTTAGGCAAGGACAATCGGCCGTCATCACCGCCGACATACCCGCCCTCAGCCAGGTCAGCGACGCAAGCCGCTCGCGCCCCTACCTGTCCGTGGCAGTCGATCTCGACTTGGCGTTGCTGCTCGAACTTGCCCCGCAGCTCCATGCCCAGCCCGAGCCCGAGACAGACTTACCCCTGCTCCTGGACCAGACCGATGCCGCTGCCGCCGACGCAGTTCTGCGGCTGGTCCGCCTGATGGACCGGCCTGAAGCCATTCCCGTCCTGCACCCGGTCATTTTACGGGAGTTCCACTATTGGATTGTGACAGGGCGGCATGGCCGCGCCGTCATGACCTTGGCCAGGCCCGACAGCCAGGCGAGCCGCGTCGCCCGCGCCATGTCGGTGCTGCGGGCGGAGTTCAACCGGCCGCTCAGGGTGGAGCGCCTGGCGGCTGCCGCTGGAATGAGCCTGTCCAGTTTCCACCAGCACTTCCGCACCATCACATCGCTCTCGCCCATTCAGTTCCAAAAACGGTTGCGGCTGATCGAGGCCCGGCGGCTGATGCTGACGCAGGCCCGCTCCACCAGCCAGGCGGCATTCGACGTGGGCTATGAGAGCGTGCCGCAGTTCACCAGGGAGTATGGGCGCATGTTTGGCAACCCGCCTGCCTCCGACATGAGACACAGCCGGGCGCCCGTTGCGCGGCCGCTTGCCCTGCCGCTTCCGGCTGCCCGGCGGATCGAATGACCCGGCGCGCATGGTGCCCCGGGTGCAGGCCATAACCCCATCAGGCTACGAGTGCTCGGGCCCGTAAGCGGCTGTCGGCACGTGCGGCTCAGCCCCACTAGCCCAGGCGCGCACCGCTTGCCCCAGCCGCTCGCCCGCTCCGCGCAACTCCGCCAGGCTATGCCCGGAAAAGCCCAAAACGAACCCATCCTGCGGCGCCGGGTCAATGCGGGTCTCGGATAAAAGCAAAGCCTCGATGCCCGCCATTGCCCGGATTGCTGCGGCCGCGTTCGGCGGCCAACTCGGTGGCAGCAGCGCAACCAGGTGCAGGCCTTGGTCTGGCACCGCAACCCGCAAAATCCCGCCGGATGCTTGCACCACCACGGCTGCCACCAAGTCCCGCGCCAAACGATAGCGGGACCGCATGCGTCGTACATGCGCCGCAAACCCGCCCTCCAGGATCAAGGCCGCCAAGGCCTCGCCCGGCAGGCTGGGCGGAAACCGGTCCGCCACCAGGCGCGCCGTCGCAACTGGTTCCAGCAGGACGGGAGGCAGCACCGCGTAGCCGATGCGCAGCCCAGGGAACAGCGTCTTGGAAAAGCTGCCGAGATAGATCACCCGCGCATGCGCATCGATACCAGCCAGCGCGGTCAGCGGCGGCCCGGCATAGCGGAACTCGCTGTCGTAATCGTCCTCCAGGATCCAGCCGTTGGTGTCCTGCGCCCAGTCCAGCAGGGCCACGCGCCGCTCCATCGCCATCGTGACGCCGGTTGGGAACTGGTGCGATGGCGTGACGTAAGCGGCCACGGCCTGAGCAGCGGCGCGCCGGCCCGCACTCACGTCCAGCCCGGCCTGGTCGACCAGGACCGGCACCAGCCGGGCACCCACGGCGGCGAAGATGCGTCGTGCCGCGGGATAGCCGGGGTCCTCGAACCAGACCGCATCACCTGGACGCAGCAGTGTCTCGGCACAAAGCCGGATCGCCTGCTGCGTGCCGCTCGTCACCAGGATGCAAGCGGGATCGCAGACGACGCCGCGCGTGGTGGCAAGATGGCCGGCAATGGCCCGGCGCAACGCCTCGCTGCCGCGCGCATCGCCGTAGCCGAAATGCACCGGATCGGCAGCGGACAGGCTGCGGCGGATCAGGCGGGCAAACTGGGTGAGCAGCGCCGGGTCGGCATTGGTACGGCCGACCGCAAACGGTCCAAGTCCAGCCACGGCGTGAGGCGCCGCCACCGCGCTCGCGCGCGCCCGGCGGCGGGGAACTTGGGCGGTGACGAAGGTTCCGGCGCCGACGCGCGTTTCCGCCAGCCCGTCGCTCTGCAATTGCTCGTAGGCGGCCACCACGGCATTGCGCCGCAGCCCAAGCTGCAGCGCCAGCGCCCGGCTGGACGGCAGCTTGGCCCCCGGGGCGAGACGCCCGCCGAGGATCGCCGTCCAGCCGGGCG
>CAXTNN010000005.1:30281-38288 GCA_964245545.1 uncultured Acetobacteraceae bacterium
GTCCGCAACCCCGCATGCACCTGGACCGACTGGCTGCCACCCTCCAGCAGGATCGGTAGGTCCAGCAGGTCTCCCCGAGTGGTTGCCAAACTATACCCCGAATTGGCCCTCGCGGCGGCCACTGTTACGAGCGATCCTCTCGCCGTCAATCAGAGGCAGCCATGTCGGACATCGCCAGCTACCCCGTCGACCAGGTCAACCGCGTCAAGCGCCTGCACCAGCGGGGCGCCTACGACCACGCGACTGTACATGCCCTGCTCGATGCCGCCGCCTTGTGCCACGTGTCATACGTCGTGGACGGGCAACCCTACTGCACCCCGACGCTGTTCTGGCGCGAGGGCACCCAGCTTTACTGGCACGGCAGCAGCGCCAGCCGGATGCTCCGCACCCTGTCGGACGGCCAGCCGGCCTGTCTGACCGTGACGCACTTGGACAGCCTGGTGCTGGCGCGTTGCGGCTTCAATCACTCGGCCGATTACCGGTCGGTGATGGCGTTCGGCCAGGCGCGGTTGGTGACGGCGTTAGACGAGAAACGGCGTGCGCTCGTTATGATGGTCGACCGTTTCTTTCCCGGCCGAACAGCACAGTTGCGGCAGAGCACGGAGCAGGAGATCAAGGCGACGGCGGTCGTGGTGATGGAGATCGAGCGCGCTTCCGCCAAAATCCGGGCCAAGGGCGTCGGTGACGACGAGGAGGATTACGCCTTGCCAATCTACGCCGAGCGGGTGCCGGTCCATACCGTGCTGGGAGCGCCGGAGCCCTGTCCGCGGCTGATGAGAGATGTCGGGCGGCCGGCGACCTTATCGGGCTATCAGGCGGGCCGGCCCTTGCAGCAAGCGCTGCTTGAGGCTTACGCAACAACCTATCCTGATGAGCGCAAATCCTAACCGACTGGCCCCAGTTGGCCGGGCGAAGATGCTCGCAAACAACAGCCTAGAGAGTTGCCGTGAGCGTAAGCGCCGCGTTTGCCATCCTTGCAGCGCGAGCGGTGGCATCCTGGCGCTGGATGGCGCAATGGCCTGCAGCCTACCAGCAAATCGTGCGCGGGATGCGGGCAGGCTGCTTTGAGATGGTGCTGCATGACCTGCGTGCAGTGCTGCGCCGGGCGTCGGGCCACAAGGAGGTGCTGCCATGCTGACCAGACACTAGGTTGCCCGAGCCGCTTGAGGGACAACGCAAGTCAAGCCACCATCGACAACGAGTTCCGTCCCGGTCACGTATGAGGCCTCGTCGGATGCTAAAAAGGCGCTTGCGTATGCCACGTCCCACGGTGTGCCGAAACGCTCAAGTGGAACGGTTGCTTCGCGGGCCCGTCGCGCCGCAGTCAGGTCTGTATCTCCGTAGGCTTTGGCGAACGCAACTTCCGCAGCGCCAGCAAGGAGTGGCGTATCGATGATCCCGGGCACAACGACGTTTGCCCGTATTCCGAACTGGCCGAACTCGGCTGCGATGCTTCGGGTGAAAGATAAGATTGCGCCCTTCGAGGTGGCGTAAGCGATCTGGGGCAAACCCATGTGACGCATACCTGCCACCGAGCCGACGTTAACAATGCTGCCGGCCCGCTGAGAAACCATTACAGGTAGAACATACTTCGTACTGAGGAAAAGCCCGTTCAGGTTCGTGGCCAGCACCTTGTCCCACTCCTGCTCGGCAAGGTCTACGGGTCCGCCAAGACGATATATCCCGACGTTGTTATGAAGGATGTCGATCCGGCCGAATGCCTTGACACAGGCTTTCACCATTTCCGCCATGTCGACGCTGTGGGACACGTCGGCGAGGAACGCCTCACAACGATTGCCTTCGGCGGCAATGAAGGCTTGAGTTTCCTCGACGGCTGCGATGTTGATATCCACCGCGAAAACTGCTGCTCCTTGGCGAGCAAAGTGGACGGCGGCAGCCTTCCCGTTGCCCCAGCCAGGCCCACTGGACCCGGCACCGGTGACAATTGCGACTTTGCCTTTAAACTTCATTCAAAGCTTTACCATCAACCCTAAGCCACGACGTCCTGCATTGATGGTTTGGTTTGATGCGAGTTCATCGCACTCACGGGAAGCAGCAGTGCCAACAATCCGGCCAGCAGCGGGCCGCACCCCAAACACACGAGAGCGATCGTGAAGCTGCCGCTCCACTCACGAAGCCAGCCGACCAGGTAAGGTCCGGCAAAGCCGCCAAGATTGCCGACCGAATTGATCATTGCGAGCCCCGCTGCGGCGGCAAGGCCGACCATGTGGCGCCCCGGAATGCTCCAGAAAACGGGAACTGCCGCCCATATTCCGACCACGGCAAGGGAGATCGGAATGAGCGCCAGCAGGTGCGGACCAATGATCGCGCTGACAATCAGACTGACCGAAGCGAGGAAGCACGGGACAGCGAAGTGCCACCTGCGCTCCTGCATGCTGTCGGAGCGGCGGGGCCACAATGCACAGGCGAGAGTACCCAAGAGGTAAGGCACGGCAATGACAAAGCCGGTCTGCTGATTGCTGAAGCCGATGCCGCGCACGATCTGCGGCAGCCAGAACGCCACGCCGTATAGGCCAATGACGAGCGAGACGTAGATTGCGCTCATTAGCAACACCATTGGAGACAGCAATCCATGGAGAAGCGTGTGGCTCTCAGCGTCAATGATCTCTCGCTTGGACTGGACCTGACCATCTAGCCAGTCCTTCTCCGGTTGCGTCAGCCATTTGACTTTGGCCGGCCGGTCCGGCAGCACCCAAAGCGTCACGAAGGCTAGTATAACGGCGGGCGCACCTTCGATGATAAACATCCATTGCCAGCCGGTGAGGCCAAGCAGGCCATTCAAATTGAGCAGCATCACCGAGAGCGGCCCCGCCAGCACGGTGGTCAACGGGGACGCCAAGATGAACAATCCATTCGCCCGTCCGGCATGGGCTTCCGGAACCCAGTAGCTTAGGTATAAGAACATGCCCGGGACGAACCCGGCCTCTGCAAGGCCGAGCAAGAACCGCAGGCTGTAGAAGCCAATAGGCGAGTGTACCCAAGACATCGCAATCGAGATCAAGCCCCAAGTCAGCATGATCCTGAACATCCACAGCCTTGCGCCTACTTTGTACATGATCAGGTTGCTAGGCACTTCGAACAGGAAATATCCAATAAAGAAAATACCAGCGCCGAAGCCGTACATCTCGGGTGTAAGGCCAATGTCCTTGTTCATGGTAAGAGCTGCGTAGGAAATGTTGACCCGATCAACGGAGTTTACGAAGTAAAGTAGGAACATGAATGGAACAAGGCGGACGATGACAGTTCGCACAACCTTACTACGTGCGTCATTGTCTTGCACGGTAGCAGCCTGATCGGCCTGATTGACGTCGACCATTTCGATGCTCGTTCCTCAATGGCGGTTTCGCCCGCTCTATCCGTTGTCTGCACTCAATCGGCCGCAGGCTCCCTATGGAGTGCGCCGGCTTATAGCCTCTTCGAGAATGCTGCAGCGCATTCAGAGGGTGGTTTCGCAGTTACTCGCGAGGCCAAGTGCGCTCGTCACCGACTATTCGACGGCGTCAGCACGCCACCCATCTGCCCGTCGACGCCGACATGCTTCGCTTTTTCTGTCGCCGCACCCGCCGCCTTGACCGCTGTTACGGCAGCTATGGCCCGCGTTGCGAGGCTCCACACGTTTCTCCCTCTCTTTGCTGGCCAGCCCCGCCGAACATCGTCTGTATTCGCCGCATCGCTGCCTGCGATACGTTCATGCCGTTTGCCGCGATGGTACGAACGCCGGGCAGGCGTTCGATGGCCGGCATTACGGCAGCGCCCAGGGTCATGGCCTGGGCCGGGCAGGATGCGCAGGTGCCTTTGAAGGCGAGCAGCACGTCGCCCTCCTTCGAAACGGACACGACCTCGACATCACCGGCATGCGCACGGACCCGGCGCCGAACCCCGTCGAGCGCCGCCATGACCTCCTGGCTGCTCGGCGCTTGCTTGTCCGTCATCAAGCCACTCACTTGGCTGCCTGCAGCTCGCTCACGCGAGCCGGTTTCTTGGCTAGCTCAAGCTTCTTCTTCTGGAGATCGATCCCGAACAGGCGAGCCTGGTTCTCACCGAAAATCTTGCGCTTCATCTCCCGGGTGAACTGCGGATAGCCGTAGCCGTCCTGCAGGTCCTCAGGCATTTGGACGTCAGCAAACGCCTCGATGTAAGGCTGCACGCTCGGCCACACGAAGGCTTCGGAGCCGTAAAGCAGCCGGTCCTCGCCAACAAACATCAGCGCCTTGCCAAGCATGTCGAGGGCCACCCGCGGCTGGATCGGGTAGACGTTGATCCAGGCTGAAAGTGCCAGCCAAATGTTTGAGTGCCGGGACGCGATGTTGATCGTGTCGTCGATAAACGGCATGCCCAGGTGATGAATGATGAACGTCAGGTCCGGGAAATCAATGGCCGCTTGCTCGAGGTCGTTGGGCCGCTGATGCTCCAACAACTGCCGGCCAAACGGCAGCCCCTTGTGGAACTGCACGTTGTTGACACCGAGCTCCAGGCACTTTTCCCACAGCGGATAGGCGATTTTCCTGTCGTCGGCCCGCCACATCGTTCCATTCAGTTGCGACTGGTAGAACTTGAAGCTGACCGCGTTCCATTCGTCCTTCTGCCGCTGCATTTCGTCGAGCGCGAAGCGCGGGCCGTGGTACAGGGGGTCTACACCGCCGCAGAACACGACACGGTCGGGATAAGCCTCCGCGAGCGAATAGTTGGCCCGCGCGGGCGAGAACCCTTCCTTGAACCAGCCCATCAAAGGCACGGTCTGGGCGACGGCCATGTCCGTGTCCGATTCCTCGAACAGGATGCGGTGCGCTTCTTCCGGCTTGATGTATTCGGTATCGTAGTTCGGGTAGGCAATGTACTTATTGTTCGAAAACAGCTTGGCCGCACCCCAGATCGAGTCGATGATGTTGCGACCTTCCTCGCCAAGCTTGTTTGTGGGGCGGTTGTCAAACATATGAATGACGTTGTCGAACACGAAATAATCGTCATACATCTTCTTGGTTCCCCTCTGAGAATTACTTGGATGGCGGGTCAGGCCATCAGCCAGTCGCTTCTAAAGCCATGGTCCGTGACCGTGGTGACTTCTGCGCCCATCTTGCACCGCACCCGCCGTTGGTTTGCAGCTATCCAAGGCGGGGCTGTTACCTACAGTCGTTCTGCGGCTCCTCATGCGAGTCATATGACTCTCTCCCGCCGTTGCAGTGTTCTGTCCGCAGCTCCGGGCTGGTCCCCATCACTGCAATCCGACATGTTTGGCTTAGTGGACGCTAGGGTGCCGTCCGGCGAGCCATCAAGACCGATCCGGGCTCGTCTCACTATCCGAGAACGATGGTTTTACCGCTTTTCAAAACCGTCGCGCTGCTGTTTTATGCGCGCCGGGTGCTATGCCTGCCGTGAAGCGGAAGGCGGCTTCCCAAACGGAGGAACAACGATGCGGCTATGGCCGCACGCAGGACCAGTTCGCTGCGTCGGGCTACAGAGCGGCTGGCGCCCAAGTCTGGTGATGGCGGCCGTCCGGCTTGCCCTGTTCGCCGCCTGCTAACGGCTCCCCGCCGATGTCCACACCCAGCAACAAGTCGATCATCAAAGCTTTTGACCTGGTTGAGGTCGTCTGCAGCGCGCCCGAAGGCATGTCGCTGCGCGAGGCAGCGAAGGCCGCCAGCCTCTCCCTGGCAACAACGCATCGCATCCTGAGCACGCTTAAGAACGTCGGCGCCTTAAGCATGAGCCCTGACGGAACGTACACGCTTGGCCCGCGGCTGCTCGCACTTCATGAGCAGACCGCGAGTGCCGACCGCGCCGTGCAAGCGGCGGTGGAAGCTCACATGACGGAGATGCTTTGCGCCCCGGCTATGAGCGTACGGCTTAGCGTGTTCGACATGACCGAGGTCTACATCTTCGCGGGCGTGGACAACGGCGTCAGCACGAAAATGCGCAGCCAGGTCGGCGCGCGCTACGAGGCGTATTGCACGGCGCCGGGCAAGGTACTGCTTGCCGGGCTGAGCGGTCATAAGTTGGATGACTACGTGTTTGGCGCCGGGTTTATTGCCATGACGACCAACACCATCATCGCCCCAAGCCGCTTATCGGACGAGATCAAGCGCGTCCACCTCAACGGCTATGCGATCGACGATGGCGAGTTTATAGAGGGTGTGCGCTGCATCTCAGTCCCCGTCAGGATGTTGGACAATCAGGTCGTGGCCGCGCTCAGCATTGCGGCGGAGGCCATGTCGCTGCACGACGTTGGCCGTTGGATCGCCTATCTGGGTGCGAGCGCAGCGGCGCTGGCCGAAAAGATGAGCCGGATACCGGGAAGCCTGCGGGTGCTGCGCTACCGGCCTGGTGGGATGCCCCTTGCTCCTGCCAATGCCGAACGTCCCGGGGCCCAGGGGCATCCCACATTGGGATAGGTCGGGCGAGATGCGGAATTGCGAGCTTTATGACACCGGGCACGCTGACCGCTTCGTGCAGAAAAACCCCCGGCGACCATATCAGCAACGTGCGCTGCCAACGTCAGATGGATACGGCTTGCGATGCAGGGCAAGGCACATCTGGCTCCATTAAGCCCACGCCTCGCGAAGGGGCGTAACACCCTTTGAATCGGCATTTCCGACGCTTGAGCAAAATGCAAGGACGGTTGTTCGGATGGATGGTGATGACGAAACCATGCAGCTCGCCCGAAAGGCAGCCGCCGCCGCTCCGCAACGACCGGAGCCGCTTTTCCACCTGTGCCAACTCCTGCTCGAGCGGGGGGATCCCGAGGCGGCCGTCGTCGGGCAGCGCCTCGGACGCTTCCCCGATCACGCACCTGGCTGGTGCGGGCTGGGCGGAACCCTGCTGCGTGCGCGCCAACCGCATGCGGCCCTGCTCGCCTTCTCGCGAGCGACATCGGCTGCTCCGGGCCTCGTCATGGCCCAGCTCGGACGCGCTGCGTGCCTGCTGGCTCTCGGGCGTCCGGGCGAAGCAGCCGCCGCTTCGGCCGACGCCGTCGCGGCGGCACCGGATTCGCACGACGTGGCCTACCGCCACGGACTCTTCCTGCAGAAGGCCGGGGAGGAAGAGGCAGCGCTCCGCGCCTTCGACCGCGCCGTGGCACTCCATCCGGGCTTCGCGGAGGCATGGTTCAGCCTGGGCTCGCTTCTTCAGGACCGCTGTGACAGTACGGGTGCCGCGCGGGCCTACTTGGCCGCGCTGCGGGCCAACCCCGACCTCCACGAGGCCGCTTTCAACCTCGGCGTGGCCTGGTCGGAAGACGGGCAGTTCGACCGGGCGCTGGATGCCTACGCAGCCGCCCTGCGACTGCGCCCGGACTCATTCGGCCGGATCGCCCAAGCCCTCGTCTCGGGCCCGACGGGCAGCCTGTGGCTCGATCCCGGCGACCTCCGGCGGATCCTCGCCGGACGGCTGTCCCCGCTCTGCGAGACGTGAGCGGGCGGCGCGGAAGTCGCGTCGGTAGTGGTGGGGAGCGCCGAGCAGCGCCTCCGCCGTCCGGGCGTAGCGCAGGGCATCGGCGTCGCTGAATGTCTCGTAGACCAGCTCCGGCGCGGTCCGCGGCACCGGGATGCAGTGTGCGACCGGCGTGCCGAGCGGCAGCGTGCCGGCAAAGCCGGGATCGGTCCAGAGCGCGGGAAAAAGGATGCCGACGTCGTGGAAGCGGTCGGCATCGACAAGGCCGCTGAGCAAGCGGAACGGCAGGTCAGCGCGGTTCACGGGGTGGGTGGCGAACAGCGACCATCCGGGTTCGAGCTGCACGGTCCAGAACGAGTTGAACTTCACCATGACCTGGTCCGGCCGATGGAACGGTGAGCCCTCGACCTGCGCCGGCGCGTGGAACGAGATCGGTGCGCGCGGATGCGCAGTCGCCATCAGCTTCGGCACCTTCCAGTCCCAGCTCAGCCGGCCTTCCGCCACATGCACGTCACAGGGCAGTGGGATGACGAAGCCGTGGCTCATCGCGTCCACGAAGGGCGGGCAGTGCTTGACGGTGCGGATCTCGCCGCCGTGCAT
>CAXTNN010000006.1:0-20698 GCA_964245545.1 uncultured Acetobacteraceae bacterium
GGTCTACGACGGCCCCCGGGTCGTCGGCACGGCCTATGCGGCAGGTGCCGGACACGTGGTGCACCCCGGCGCCCACCCGGCGCACCAGCGCCCGGCAAGCCTCCGGGTCGGTCGCGAGCCGCTCGAGGTCCAAGGCGCTGCGGGCCAGGAGCGCGCGCCGCGCCCCGAACGGCAGGTCGAACACCGCGCTGATAACGGCGCTGCGCAGCCAGTTGGCCCGGCTGGGCCGATTGAGCTTGTTGGCCTGGCCGCCGGGCGGCAGGAACGTCTCGTTGGTCACCGCACGCACCGCGGGTGCAAGCATCAGCCGGGCTGCGAAGCCCAGGCCGTCCACCATGCGATCGAAGTCGCGCGGGTCGGACAGGAGGCGAAACTTCACCTCCGGCTCCTGAGCAGGGTCGGCGGTGCGCAACTCGACCGTGCCGGTCGAGAACGGCTTGTAGAGGCAAACACCCAGGGCGCCGACGCGTCGCCCGAGCGGATGCCAGGAAGTCCGGTTGGTCGGGAAGATCTGCATGTCCCCGGATGGGCAGCCGGGATGCCCCGAGGAGTAGCGGAGCATCGCGAACGCCCATGACGTCAGGGTCCGGTCCTGCTTGGCCCGGCGCGGCAGGTGCACGGCCAAGTGGGCAATGGCGTGGTTGAACAGGTTCTGTCCCACCCCGGGACGGTCCACGGCTGGTTCCACGCCCGCCCGGCGCAGGCTGTCCGCCGGGCCAATGCCGGAGCGCATCAGCAGCGCCGGAGAGTGGATGGCTCCGGCGCAGACCATCGTCTCGGTGGCCTCCGCCACGCTCGTGGAGCCGTCGGCCCGCCGCAACGCCACACCCGTGACGCGGGTGCCATCCAGCACCAGCCGTTCGACGGTGGCGTCCGCCATGATCCTCAGGTTGGGCCGCCGGCGTGCCGCCTCGTCCAGGTAGCCCATGGCGGCTGATACGCGCTGAGCCGGAGTGTTGTTCATCGGCACGGTAGTAACGCAATCGCCGAAGAAGCCGTTGAAGTCCGGGTTGAACTGGTAACCGGCGTCCTCCATCGCGGACGCCACGGCCCGGACGAAGGGCGGCCAGGACTTGCGGGGATAGCGGCGGATCGGGATCGGCCCCTCCTTGCCGTGCAACGGGCCGTCGAAGTCCCAGTCGTTCTCCAGCCGGTTGAAGAAGGGCACCACGCCCTGCCAGCCCCAGCCCTCAGCCCCCATGCGCTCCCATTCGTCAAAGTCGGACGGCAGGCCGCGCTGCGCCATCATGCCCATGATGGAGGAGCTGCCACCCATCAGGCGGCCTTGGGTGAAGTTGCGGGTCAGCACCGGCGCGCCGTCGCCAGGGTCGCTACCCACCTCGGCCACCAGATCCTTCCAGGCAAATTGGGGGTCGCCGTAGGAGGACGGGAACGGGTCGCGAATGGACCGGGGCTCCCGTCCCGGCACCATGTCGCGGCCGGCCTCGATCACCAGGACGCGCACGGTGGGGTCGGCCGAAAGCCGCCCGGCCAACACGCACCCGGCCGTCCCGGCGCCGACAATGACATAGTCCCACTTCTCGCCCGGCGTCATCCTGTCGCCTCCATACCTCGCAACACTGCCCGCCGCGTGCGATCATGTCCACTCAGACAAGGCTTCTGGTCAGGCCAGACGGCACACCAGGGAGAAAGGCTATGCCAAGGATCGTGCACTTCGAGGTCGATGGTTGGCGAGCATGGGGCGTGGACGACGGATCCACGCTCGTCGAGTTGCCGTTCGGCAGCCTCGCCGCCGTCTTGCAAACCCCACCGTCGGACATCGCCGCGCTCGCCCGCGGCGCGCCACCTGCGCGGCGCTGCGATAAGTCGCGGGCGCGCCTGCTTTGTCCCGTCGACAGCCACAAGGTGTTCGGCGTGGGCATGAACTACCGCGACGCCGTCGCCGAAGCTGGGGCGGCCGGCGTCGAGGTTCCGGCGCAAACGATCTGGTTCGGCCGACCGCCTTCTTGCCTGTGCGGGCCCGGCGACCCGGTGTGGTTCCCGCCGGATTGCGACGACCTGGACTACGAAGGGGAGCTGGTGATCGTCATCGGCCGGCGTTGCCACGCTGTCAGCCGGGAGGACGCGCCGGGTTTCATCGGCGGCTACACGGTCGGCAACGACGTGACATTGCGGCGCCGTGCTCTCCGGTCGGCGGTGCTGGGCAAATCCTACGACACGCACGCGCCCGTAGGTCCTGCGGTCGTGACGCCGGACGAGCTTGCATCCGCGTGGCCGCTGCGCATCCGGACGTGGCTGAACGGGGAGCTGCGGCAGGACGGCAGCACGGCGGACTTGATCCTGGACTGCGCCGCCATCGTGGCCGGGCTGAGCGAGGGGACCATCCTCATGCCCGGAGACCTGGTGTTCACGGGCACGCCGGCCGGATGCGGGGCTCTGGCGAGTCCGCCGAGGTTCCTGCATCCTGGCGATGTGGTGCGGGTCGAGGTGGATGGCATCGGCGCCATCGAGAACCAGGTCGTGGACACGCCGCCGCCGGGCGGGCACGCGCGGTAAGTTCAGGTCCTGCACGTGCCGCTATGTCCTGTCCTGCCGAGCCACCCGACGGGCGCGGCCGGGAAGTGCAGCACGCCGACGAAGACGCCCGGCGACAAGCAGATCAGAACCAGGCCTGACACCACGGCCAGGGCGCCAGCCGGTCAAGTCCTGTGACCATGACGACGTCCTGACCGGCCCGGACGTCCCCTGCGCAGCACGGATGGTATTCAATCCATCAACGCTTCGGGGCGATCATGTCGGTGTCGGCATAGCGCACCAGAAACTGGCGGGCCCGGTCGGTTTGCGGTCTGCTGAAGAACGTCTCAGGCGCTCCAGTCTCAACAACGCGGCCGTGGTCGATGAAGACGATCCGGCTCGCGGCCTCATGGGCGAACGCCATCTCGTGCGTTACGACGACCATGGTCATCCCGTCGCGGGCGAGGTCGCGCATGACGACCAGGACCTCGCCGACGAGCTCGGGATCGAGTGCGGAGGTCGGCTCGTCGAACAACAACAGCTCGGGCTTCATCGCGAGCGCCCGGGCAATGCCAACTCGCTGTTTCTGGCCGCCGGAGAGACGGGCGGGGAAGGTGTCGGCACGGTCGGACATCCCAACCTTGCGCAGCAGCGCCTCGGCTTCGGCGCGCACTTCGTCCTTCGGGCGTCGGAGCACGTTGAGCGGCGCAACCATCACGTTCTGGATGGCGGTGAGATGCGGCCACAATGCGAAATGCTGGAACACGAACCCTATGCGGGTGCGCATCCGGGCCAGCGCGGCATCGCTCACCCAGGCTTTGCCACACGCCATCAGGCCGACGCGCTCGCCAGAGAGCGTCACCGTACCAGTGTCCGGCGTCTCCAGCCAATTCAGGCAGCGCAGCAGTGTCGACTTGCCGGAACCCGATGGGCCAAGGATGCACACGGTCTCACCCCGCGCAACATCGAGGTCGATCCCTTCGAGAACGACGTGGCTGCCGAAGCTTTTCGTCAGACCACGGACTTGCAGGACGGGGCTCCGGGTCACCGGCGCAGCTCGGCGCGGGCGCCGACCAATCCGACGATCTGCTCGACACTAAAGCAGAGCACCCAGTAGAGCAGCAACGCCGAGACAAAGGCGGCGAACGGGAGAAAGTAAGTTGCCTGGATCACGGTCGCCGCGTGCGTCAGCTCCTCGACGGCGATAATGGTGAGGAACGCGCTGTCCTTGATAACCTGGATCACCTGGTTGCCGATCATTGGAATGGCGGCGAACAGGACAGGCGGCAGGATGATGTAGCGGACCAGAACGAAACCCTCGAAGCCGAAGGCATATCCCGCCTCGATCGTCTCGGCCGGCAGCGCGCGCCAGGCGCCACGCAGCAATTCGGCCATGTAGGCCGTGTTGTAGACGATCAACGCGAACAAGCCGGAACTCCAGTTATCGAGGCGCAGGCCAAGCGAAGGCAGGCCGTAATAGATGACGTAGGCGAACAGCAGGAACGGCACGCAGCGCACGGTATCGACAAAAAAGCCGGCGATGCCAGCGATAGCGCGGTTGCACGACATCAACGCTGCGGCCGCGCCAGCGCCCAACGCCAGCGAAGCGGCCGAGGACAGCACGGAGAGCCAGAGCGTCGTGACGAATCCGTCGATCAGCAGGTCCCGCGCGTTCCAAACGAGGCCGAACTGCGCGATCATGCGGCCGTCGCCCGGCGCTGCCGCGCCTCGACCGTCCGCTGCACGACGACAAACAGAAACACGACCGCGCCATAGATCACCGTTGCGGCCAGGAATGGCGGCAGCGGCTCGTAAGTATTGGCGCCGATACGTACTGCCGCCCGGGTGATATCCACCACACCGATGACCGCGACCGCCGGGCTTGCCTTCACCAGCAGCGTCATCTCGTTGACCAGGGCCGGCATCGCCGTCCGCACGACCTGCGGCAGCACGATCAGGCGCAGCCGCAAGCCCGCCGTCATGCCGGCAGCGCGGGCGGCATCCAGTTGATCGCGCGGAAACTCGACGAGCGCACCGCGCCAAATCTCGCAGTTGAACGCGGCGGTGCTCAGCGTGAGCGTCATCACCGCCGCGGGAATGGTGCCGATCTCGATGCCGGCAACCGGCAGGGCGAAGAAGATGAGCAAGCCGAGCGTGACCGCGGGAGATGCGCGCAGCAGGCTCACTAGCACGGCCACCACCCGCCCCAGCACCGGCACGCCGCGCCAGCGTATTAGCGCCAGCAGCAAGCCGAGCGGCAGGCCGATCGCAATGCTCGCCAATGACAGGCACACGGTGACGACCGCGCCCTGCCCCAGGCTGTAGTAGTCGTAGGCAGTCAAGGTGCCCGGTCAGACGGGCGTGAAGCTGACCGGCATGTCCTCGAAAGATTGCCCGAGCCACTCCTTCTGCATCGCATACATCCGGCCGCTCTTGCGCTCGCCGGCCAGGAAATTGTCGAGCAACTCAAGCACGCCCGTGTTGCCCTTCTTCACAGCCCACGCGATGTACGTCTTGGCTGCAATCGGTGAGCCGATCTCGAACACACCCGGCTTCTCCTTCTCGAGAAGTGCCAGGTTGATGATCGTGTTGGATACGTAGTCGATCCGCCCGATCGCAAGATCCTGGTAGGCCTCCGGATAGGCGACGTATTGGACGACCTTGCCAAGCTTGCCGCCGTCCTTCTGCAGCATCGCTTCGAGCTGCGGCAGGGCTGAAAGCATAGCGCTGCCGGCTTCCACGCCAACGGTCTTGCCGCTCAGGTCCTTGATGCTCGTGATGCTCGTGTCCTTGGCCCGTTTGGCGTAGTAGAGCGTCGCATCCGAGACCGGGCTGGTAAAATCGAGGAACGCGAGACGCTCCTTGGTGATCAGCACGCCGGTGACGGCGGCGTCGTATTTCCCGGTGTCAACGCCCGGAAGCAGGCCAGTCCACGGGATGATCTGCTGGTCGACTTTGAAGGGCACGGTTTTCCCGAACAACTTCAACAATTCGGTGTCATAGCCGGTTGGTATGCCGTCCTTGACGAACTCGAACGGGCGGTAGTCGTCTTCCGTCGCGACCACCATCGTGCCGCGCCGCTTGATCTCGTCAAGCGTCGCAGCGCTCCCTCGCGCGACGGCGAACGTGGCAGCGGCGGCGGCAAGGGCTGCCGAATGCAGGACGCTTCGGCGAGTGTGTACAGATCGGCTCATGGTATTGCTCCGTTCAGGTGGATATCGCAGTTGGACATAGAGCTGCAGGAGGCGGCACCTGGCATGGCTCAGCTCGTCACTTCGAAGATCGCGTCCACCTCGACCGTGGCACCAGCCGGCAAAGTCGCAACGCCGATGGCCGTGCGTGCGTGCCGGCCGTTATCCCCAAATACGGCCAACATGACCTCCGACGCCCCGTCCACCACCTTGGGCACGTCCGGGTAGCCCGGCCTTGCGTGAACGAAGCCGCCAAGCCGATGACACGCCACGACGCGGTCGAGATCGCCATCCAGCGCGAGCGAAAGGGCGGCAAGCAGGTTCAGGGCGCAGAGTTGAGCAGCCTTCTGCCCGGCCGGAAGATCATGGGCGTCCGGCATGGGGCCGGTGAACCAAACCTTGCCGAGCGACTCGCAAATCTGGCCGGCGAGATAGACAATGGGGCCACTACGGGAAAACGGCTTGAACGCACCGCGGGGAGCCGGCAGCGGCGGCAGTTCCAGCCCGAGTGCGGCCAGCCGCTGAGTGGTGAGGCTTCGGGTCGACAATGTGGTCGCGGCGGCCATGACGTCCTTTGCTATGCATAGGGCCCTTACTTAAGAGCCTTCGTTCGCAAGCAGCGTGCCAGCGCGATAAGCGGCTTGGCCAAGCTTGAGGCCATGCCTTCCCGTCGGGAACCAGACAACGTGCCTGGAAAGCCGCCAAGTGTGCATAATATGCTTACTTGGAAGGCAAGGGTCGCAGCCGTTCAGTGATCGCGCAATAGCGAGCCGCAGCCCAGGACCTGGTCCGCAATCCCGCGTTGACGCAGGGCATGCCAATACGTCGCGGCATTGATTGCGAGCACGGGCAACCCTAACCAGCGCTCGGCTTCGTCAGCAACGTCGATGGCGGCGAGGTCCGTTCCCGCTTGAACGATCGCGTCGACCCCCGAGGCGGCCAATGCCTTGAACCCGTCCCGGATGTCGGCGTCCGTTGCGTGCGCGATCTGGACCTCGCTCGGCCGCTTGAGGCTATGCACCATGGCGACGTCGTAGCCATGGTCCCTGAAAAACCGTGCAACCTGGCCGTCGCCGACCGGCTGATACGGGGTCAGGATACCGATCCGCTTGACCGAGCCGAACCGGCCGAGTGCCGCCACACACGCAGCCGATCCCATGCTGACCGGCACGCCCGCGCGGGCGGTCAACCGGTCGAGCAACGCCTCCGCTCCAGCCTTGCCGCCCCAGAACGTGGGGATCGACATCGCCATCACGAGATGGGCTGGCTTGCAGGTCATGACCCGGTCCACCGCGCCGTAAAGATCCGGCCCAATCGCTTCCACCATCGCTTCGAACTCGGTATCGTTGCTGAGCGGCAGGTCCTGGATGTGAATCCGCGCGATATGGTTGCTCACTCCGGCAGGGCGCATCATGTCGGTCTCGGGCTGAACGGTGGTGTTCGTCGATGGTATGATGATGCCGATCTTGCAGCGGTAGCCGAGCCTGTCCGTCATAGCCTTGTTCCTTTCGCAACGGTGGCCTACGCCAGCCGCCATATGGCAAGCCCCTTGCAGGAAGCAGTCCATGCCGCCGCCCCCGAAGCCGGAGGCCGGCCAGGAGCGGAGATGCCATGATCGTCCAGGTTCCATGAGCGCCGCCATCGCCGCTCCGTTGCCGCTCGCCCCGGCCACCCACCGCACGCGGCACCGTATCGCGCCCTTCCGCCTCCTGCGGCCGGCGAGCTTCGGCGAGGCGCGCAGCCTGCTCGACGCGTGGCCCGGCGCAATGCCGGTCGCAGGCGGTCTCGACCTGGTCAACCAGATGAAGGAGGGCGCCGATCCCGGCACGCTGGTCTGGCTCGGCGCCATCCCGGATGCCGACGCCGTGCGGTGGGAGGGCGGCGACCTCCTTATCGGCGCATGCTGCCGTCACGACCAGATCGCCCAGGACGCCGCGCTTAGAGAGGGTTTCCCGGACCTCGCCGCCGCCTGGAACCGGATTGCGAACAGCCGCATCCGGGGCCAGGGCACCGTCGCCGGCAACCTCATGGCGCAGAACCCGGGCTACGAGGCCGCAATCCTGTTGTCGGCCGTGGCCGCGCAGATCTCGTTCCTGGCGCCAGGAGGCCATGGCTCGTCGGCTGCCGTCTTCCAACTCGGGGACGGGGGAGGCGGCCTGCGCCCGCGGCCCGGCCTCGTGACGCACCTGCGGGTTCGCGGTGGCACGCCGGGTCAGCCGCGCCGGCTCCTGTACGATCGGACGCTGCGGCCAGCTCTATCGGTGGCTCTCGGGCTCGACCTCGATGGCAGGCACATCCTCGCCGCCCGCGCCGTCCTGGGCGGGTGTCACCCTGTACCGGTGCTGCGGACCCTGCCGCTCGTCGGCCTGGCGCTGCCGGACCTGGAAGGCCGTGCCAAGGACATCGCGCGAGAAGCGTTCGCCGACCTGCCGCCCTGTCTGGTTCCGTGGCGGGGCGTGGCCGGCTACCGCGAGCGTGTCGGCCCCATCCTGCTGCAACGCCTCCTCGCGGAGGCGGCCCGATGACCATTGCGGACGCGGTGTCTTTCATGCTCGATGGCGAGCCGGTTACGCTGGCGCCCGGCGCACCCGTGGTCCTGGCTGACGCGCTCCGGCATGGCGCCGGCCGCACCAGCGTGCGCGTCGCCTGTGACGGGGGCGTGTGCGGCGCCTGCACGGTGCTGCTGGACGGGGTGCCGATCACCGCATGCAGCGCGCTGACCGAGACGATCCGCGGCAAGACCGTCACCACGCTTCAGGGCCTGCGCCCAAGCGGGGCTGGCCCCACCGCCGTGCAGCGCGCCTTCGTCGAGGAGCATGCTTTCCAATGCGGGATGTGCACGCCCGGCATGATCCTGCTGGCCGAGGCGCTGCTGGACCGGACGCCCTCTCCAACCCGCACGGAGGTGAGGGCCTGGATGGGCGCCAATGTGTGTCGATGCACGGGCTACCGCGCCATCGAGGATGCCGTGCTGACGGCGGCCCGGCTACGCACCGCCGCTTCGGACGCGCCGGATCGGCCGTGGCGTCCGGAGCAGGCGGCCAAGGTGTTTGGACGGCCGTTCTACACCTCCGACCTGAACCTGCCGGGCATGCTGGAAGCCAAGATCCTGCGCAGCCCGCATGCCCACGCCCGCATCCTGGGCGTGCGTACTGCGGCGGCGCGCGCGCTCCCCGGCGTCTACGCCGTGGTCACGGGTGCGGACATGGCCACGCTGCCGGAGCCGTTCTACGGCCTGTGGATCAAGGACCAGCCGCTCCTGGCCATCGACCGGGTCCGCTACGAGGGCGACCCCGTCGCCGCCGTGGCCGCCCGCGATGCCGCAACCGCTCTACGGGCGCTCGCCTTGATCGAGGTGGACTACCAACCCCTCCCCGCCGCGCCAACCCTGGACGAGGCGCTCGCGGACGGAGCCACCCCGCTGTTCGGCACGCCGAGCCTTGGCAGCATTCCTGCCCACGGCGCGGGAGTGACCTGCGACAAGGAGCCGGCGCCGAACGTCCTCTACCGGTTCCACCACCGGGTCGGCGACGTGGAGGCGGAGTTCGCCGCGGCGGACCACGTGTTCGAGGACGTCTTCCACTTCTCCCGCATGAGCCATGTCCCCCTCGAGCAGATGATCACCGTGGCCCGGCCGATGGGGGACGGCTTCGAGCTCTGGTCGTCCAACCAGGACCCCTTCCTCCTTCGGCAGGACATCGCCGAGATTTTCGGCGTCCCCGAACATCTCGTTCGTGTCCATACCCTGCCGATCGGGGGCGCCTTCGGGATGAACAGCTTCTGCAAGCTCGAGCCGCTGACTGCCTTGCTGGCGCGCAAGGCCGACCGGGCCGTCCGCCTCGCCCTGACGATGGACGAGGGCTTGGTGACCCTGTCGCAGCACGCGGCCCGCCTGCACCTGAAGACCGCGGTCACATCCGGCGGCAAGCTGCTTGCCCGGCAATCCCGCATCCTGCTGGACGGCGGCGCCTATGCGGATGCCAGCGCCCTGGTCACGGACAAGGTCGGCTACCGCATCGGCGGCCCGTATCGCTGGCGGGCCCTGGACAGCCATGCCCAGGCGGTGCGCACCAATACGGTGCCCGCCGGGTCATTCCGCGGCTTCGGCGGCACCCAGGCCTCCTGGGCGTCGGAAAGCCAGATGGACATGATCGCCCGGCGGCTTGGACTGGACCCGGTCGAGTTCCGCAACCGCAACCTGCTCGCCCCGTCCGAGCCGTTCCGGCCCGGCGACAGCGGCATTGACTGCGACTTGGCTGCCGGGCTGTTCACCGTCGCCGAGCAGATCGGCTGGGGGCGGCGCGAAACCTCCGCCGAACCCCACCTCGCCCGCGGCAAGGGCGTTGCCATTGGGTTCAAGGATGCGGGTGGCCAAGGCCGCTACGCCAAGGCAAGGATCAAGGTTTTGCCGGGCGGAGACGCCGTGATCAGTTGCGCCACGGTCGACATGGGCCAAGGCGCCACCGAGGCATTTGCCCGCATCGTCGCCAAGGTGCTGGACATGAACCCTCATCGTGTGTCCCGCGCCGAGATCGATACCGACCAGACGGACTTCGACCAGGGCACGCATGCCTCCTCGGCCACGGCCGTGACGGGGGAGGCCATACGGCGCGCGGCCGAGGCCGTCCGCACCCGCATCATCGGCTTTGCTGCCGAGCGGCTGGACACCCCGGCGGAAACGCTCGGGTACGCCGACGGCACCATCCGCCGCGGCAACGAGGCGATCCCGTTGAAGCAACTCGTCCGGGCGTATTATGGCGGCCTGGGTGCGGAGTTCACCGGCGATGGCGAGGTTAAGGTGCCAACAGACTCGGGCGCCGCACTCAACGCGCAGATCGTCTACTGGATGCCGAACTGGGTGGGAGGGGAGGTGGAGGTCGATACCCAAACCGGCAAGATCACGCTGTTGCATCTGGCTTGTGCCGCCGATGCTGGACGAGCCCTGGTCCCCGAGGCGGTGCGGGGACAGATCGAAGGCGCCGCCATGCAGGCCGTTGGACAAAGCTTGCACGAGCAGCTCGTTTACGACGGCGCCCACCTCGCGACCGACACGCCGCAGCGCTACCGCATGCCGCTCTCGACCGACTTGCCCGGCCGCTTGGAAGCGATCACCCTTGAGCAGGGCCAAGGCCGCGGCCCGTTCGGCGCCAAGGGCGTCGGTGAGGCAGGCATCCTGGGTGTCGCCGCCGCGATCGCGAACGCGGTCGAAGACGCAATCGGCATCCGCATCACCTCGCTTCCCCTCACGGCAGACAAAGTCCTTGCGGCGCTGGATGCACGGTCCATGGCTGCGCAGGAGCCGGAGTGAGCAGGGTTGGCAAGTCCCATTCGGCACTGCCACAGAGCACCGGGACGACATGCGAGATGGCGGAGAAGCTCAGTACAGCAAACGAAGGTTTGGACACAGGTTCCACTGGGACGAAACGGCGATCGCGGCCCAGGGATGCTGACGCAACGACACAACGCATTCTGCAGGCGGCCATCGTGGAGTTTGCTGAGCACGGCCTTACTGGCGCGCGGGTCGATGCGATTGCCCGGCGCGCGGATACGAACATGCGCATGCTCTACCATTACTTTGGCAGTAAGATTGGGCTTTATACAGCCGTTCTCGAAACTGTTTTCGCCGACATCCGGCAGCAGGAGGAACAGCTCAACTTGCGTGATCTCCAACCTCTGCCCGCCATGATGAAGCTGTTCGACTTCACTTTTCTGCACTTCGAGAGAAATCCCGCCTTCATACGCATCCTAGCCAGCGAGAACCTACTTGAGGCGCACTACTTGAAGCAGTCCAAGAGAGTTGCGGCGATCTCTTCCCCATTGATGGACGCTATTTGCGAGGTGTTGGCGCGTGGCAGAAAGTCTGGTGTTTTCCGGACTGACATAGATCCCCTACAGATATATGTGACAATGGTATCCCTCAGTTATTTTCATATCTCCAATGCTCCAACGCTTTCACACCTATTCGGCGCAAATCTAACTTCCACACGATGGCGTTCTGCACGACGCAAGCATGCTAGCGAGGTCGTACTCTCTTACTTAAAAGAGCAGCCAGGTTGAGCGACTGAGTTTCGCTGATCGGCTCCTGGCCGCGGGTTCTGCAGCACCATTAGGCAAGCCCGAGCAGCAAGCTGGCGTCCTGGAGGCGAGGCACGTTGACGACGGGACCAGGGCTACGCTGTGCTGGTGCCCATGCGCCGCGGCCGGGGTGCGCGGCCGGGAACGGGGCCTTCTGGGCCGGCAGCCTCAAATCCTGCTCGAGCTGGTAGGCGGCCATGCGTCTGATTTGTACGGCTGCCGTCATAAAAGATTTGCTATTCTCCGGAACCGCAACGCCATGGCTGGAAAATACAGAAATGTCCTTGCTGATAGCAGCAAGTCGACCGACAATGCTCCGTTAACGCCGCATTGTGTATCCAGAAATCCGCCACCAATATCGGTCAGCATACTGCCGGATAATATTTATGTAGCACTGAAATGCGATTGCCTGGTTAGCAAACTATTGTATAGCACAACCTTGATTGAGGGAGCTATCTGTATGGCATCTTTATTTAAGTTTCCGCTTGGGTTTTATTCTGCAGTACCGGACAATACCAGCGTTGTGAATGAAAATACATTTGAGACGGATTACAACAGCTTCGTTTCTCTTATGGGTGGCGCACCGCAGTTCATCGATGCTTTTACCGACTAAACGCAGCCTGTGGCTAACTGGGTTTCAAACGCAGGTTGGGAGGCGACATCAAGCGCCGACTCTGCGGACGCAAGGGCCTCACTCCTGTGATTGCCTTCGCCTTTGCCTCAGACGCGAGTGGCTCTGCATCGGCTGATCAGCAGTTCCAGGCCTTCGCGTCGGGCCAATACGACTCGGTCATCAAGGGTATTGTTCAAAGCTGGGTTAACCAAGGCTTCACCAACCTGGTGTTTCGACCGGGTTGGGAGATGAACATGCCCGGGCCGACTTATGCTGGCGACAGTGCGCAGGATCAGGCCGACTGGGTGGCGGCGTTCCAGCATGTCTCAACCGTGCTACATCAGACAGCCACAGCATTAGGAGTCCACGTCCAAGTCGTCTGGAATCCTGGAACGATCAACTACAGCAACGCGGAGGCAACAACAAACCTTTACCCGGGCAACCAGTATGTCGATATTACAGGAGCGGACGCCTACTCGGACCTTCATCCTTACTCCGACGAGCCTGGCGCGACGGATTTTCACGACTGGGACACAAATAACGAGGATAGCACGGTTGCGCAATTCATCGCCGACCCGGTGAACCGGGAGCATTACTGGAGCTACCCTGCGGCAACCGAATGGAGCAATGACTCGAGCGGCGGCCATAGCCAGAGCCTCGACAGCCTCATCCAGTTTGCCGAAGCGATGGGCAAGCCGTTTGCCATCCCTGAAACCGGCGCAGGCAATCCAAGCAATGACGGCGATGTCCAGGATGACGCCGCCTTCCCACAATGGCTGGCTGAACAACTGACCGCAGCGCAAGCGCAAGGTGAGACAATCTCTTTTGTCAACCTGTGGGACAGCAATGGCGGCGGCAATTATGAATTCTCCTTCGCGTCAGATGACAAGCCTGGGGAGGCCGCTGCTTGGGCGGAATACTTCGGCGCGCAAACCGGCACGGCGGCTCAAGAAGCGGGAGCAACGCCGCCGAACTCAGCCGCGAGCAGCAGCGCCGGTGCGGCTGTTGGCGGCGTTGCGACCATTGGGTCGGGCCGCGACACCCTGGCGCTGACGATGTCCGAGCGGGCCGCACCCGCCGGCGCACAGTTTACCGTGAGCATCGATGGTATCCAGATCGGTGGCGTGCAGACCACGGGCGCCGACATCCTCTCTGGGCAGATGGAGACCTTCGATGTGGATGGAACGTTTGCAGCCGGCACCCATAGCGCGTCGATTACCTTTCTGAACGCGCAAAACAGCCTGCTTATGGTTGACAATGCAAGCCTTGATGGAGTGGGCATCGGCAATGGCGCAACCGTGCTGTCGAACGACGGTTCATCCGCGTTCAGCTTTGCCGCCCCTGGCACGGCTGCGGCGGCATCAACCGTCGCAACGGCGCAGGGCAATGGCTCAGGCCCCGATACCGTTGCACTTGTTGTCTCGGAACGGGCGGAAGACGCCGGCGCACGCTTCACCGTAGCCGTGGATGGTGTCCAGTTCGGCGGCATCCAGACCACGTCTGCAAACGTGCTGACGGGGCAGACGCAGGAGATTGATTTACTCGGCACACTTGCGCCGGGCAGCCATTCGGTGGCGATTGACTATTTGAATGCGAGTAACAGCCTGCTCTTTATCAACAGCGTCGCCATCAACGGCAATACCGTCGGAGGCAGCAACCTGGTGTTTAGCAACAACGGGGTGCAAAGCCTGAGTGCGTCCACGCCTGAGTCCTTTGCAACGACGACCGTCGGCCATGGTCCTGACACACTCGCACTGGCCATTTCGGAAGACTACTACGCCGGAAACGCGCAATTCACGGTCAGCGTCAATGGTCAGCAAGTGGACGGAGTGCAAACAGCCACCGCCATCGCGGGAAACCACCAAACGCAAGCAGTGGATGTGCTCGGCACATTCACCGGCACCCATACCGTCTCGGTCGACTTCTTGAACGATGACTGGGGCGGTACGGCGAGCACCGACCGGAACTTGTATGTGGGTGGGGCAACGATCGATGGAACGCCTATCGTCGGCAGCTCCCTCGCCCTCCTCAGCGAGGGCACGCAGTCGTTCACCTTTAATCACTAACCGGCGGCGCCCGCCTGTCTTGCTCCCGCGTGAGGCGGGCCGGCCATGCCTCCGAGCACTGGACAACCATGGCCCTTTCCTGCTTCTGTCTACATCTTAAAAAAGAATGTTAGGCCAGGGTGATGAGTGGCGACGCCCTTGGGAGTGAAGGCCCGCGGGTCGATGCGGAATTGTATCGGGCTCGGCGGGAGCAAGCGGCGCGCTTCTGGCGCAGCCTGCCGGCCGAAAGTTTCGACATGACCCATTGGGGCTGCGGTAATGCAGCCTGTGCACTAGGCTGGTTAGCCGCGGAGGGGCTGAATGGATGGGCCTGGTCCAGGGCCGGCGGCACAGGAGTGGCCAGTGGCATTCCTGCTCTTGCGATCGGGTTGAAGGCTTACATGGCGGCTGCCTATCACTTCGGCCTAACCATCCAGGAGGCACAGAGCTGCTTCGGTCCAAGCCATGCCACGGCAGGGCGCCACGGCCGGTGGTTTGCCCGCCGGGTCAAGCCAGACGACGTCGCGCGCACGTTGCTTGCCATGCCCTACACCGAGCAGCCGGACTGTCACGCCCTGCGGTAACACCGCCTGGCCGTAACACGACCTGCTAGCTGAACGGGTAAGGCCTGGGCGCGGTGGGTTGGTCGAGCCACCTCAGCCAAAGCCCTGCACGAACCGGCTTTGACGACGCGCACTCGTGGTGTCGTGCGCAACGTCCACGTTGCCCGGTGCGATGGCGTATGCCACTCCGACCAACCAATGTGGCAATGCCGCAACGGTTCCTCATCGCAGTCCTAACTTTCCGTTTATCCTTTACCTGTATGTTGAATTCCGTAATTGCAGTGCAGCGTGACGGGCCCGTCATAGAAATGATGTTGGAGCGTCAGTTCCCTCTTGTTCGATGAGATCGAATGCTAAGCACACGAGGCTTAGGGCTGGTGATCACGCCGAATCCACGATCGATCTCGATGTCGGCAATCATCGCGGTTTTGTAGCGCCAGGCCTGGTTGATTGCGCTTTGCGCGGCTATCGTATCGATTGGCAGCTACGCCTTGTCGCGGCAATATCCTTACCAGTACACAGCCAGCGGCGATCTCGTTGTAGATTCGCGCCCTTTCGCCATTCCCGAGTTGCAGGGTGCCATCAGTGGTGAGACTTCACCCGATTTGCTGCCATCCGTTCGCACGGAAGCCGTGGAGATGCATGCGCCCGTCCTGCTTGAGAGCGTCGTTAGGGAGCTCCACCTTGCCGAATTGCCTTTGTTCAATCCCGCGTTGCGTGCGCCGGGCCGCTTGGCTGGTTTGGTTTCTTGGCTGCACCGAAATCTTCCGGGGGATGGCGCGCCAGTAATCAAGCGCGAGGACGCTGCAGTGGCGACGGCTGCTATTGCACTTAGCCGAGTGCTGACGGTGTTCTACGACAACAAGAGCTTTGTTGTCACCGTTTCGGTCGTGCTCCCCGATGCCCAGCTTGCCGCCGATGTCGTGAACGCCATTATGCGGGAGCAGGTCTCGCGCCACGCTGAGCTTCGCCTGTCCGCCAATGCTGCCGCCAATGCTGCGCTGATGCACCGTGTGGAGGACGTGCGCGCGCAAGTGGATCGGCTTGATGGGCAATTGAGCGACTTGCGGGCCCGCATCGGCCTTATCAACCTGCCAGCAGGCAGCATGGCGCAACAGCGGATGAGCGAGTTGGCGACTGCTGCAAGCCGGGCAACCGACGACCGCCTGCACGCAGAGTCGTTACTGCAGCAGGCAACCGCCATGCTCGATGCAGGACGGGCCGATGAGCTTGCCGATGTGCTGGCCTCGCCCACTGTGGCACGGCTGCGGGAGCGCGAGGCGACCGCCGCCGAGCGAGTGGCTGAGCTGAGCGCGGCTTATGGGCCGGATTATCCGCCGCGCCGCGCGGCGGAAAGCGACTTGAGCCGGGCCAGGTCAGCAGTTGCTGACGAAGCAGCCCGCCAGGTCCAGGCTCTGCGCGCAGCCTTTGCCGCCGCGCGTAGCCAGGAAGCGTCCGCGCGCGCCGCTCTTGGCCAGGCTGGAGCGGGCGCAAGCGAGGTAAGTCTGCTGCAAAGCCAGATGGCGCAACTGCAGGAGGAGGTTACCTCTCGTCGGGCGCTCTACCAGACCTTGCTGGAGCGAGCCTCGCAAACCAAGGTGGAGCCGGAAACGGCAAGCGAGTCACCGGGCGTCCATATCGGTTCGCTTGCCGTGGTGCCGGTGCAACCGTCTGCGCCGCATCCGCGCGCGGCAGCCCTATTCGGCGGCTTGGCTGGCCTGGCGCTTGGCTGCGGCTTGGCTTTGTTGGGCGGCGCAGCCCCACGCTTCAGCGGCGCTGGCGAACTCGCGGCTTTGACTGACGTGCCTATGCTGGCCGTTGGGCCGGTGCTGCCGCGCCGGCTGCTGGGCCAGGCGGACCTGATGGACTCGCGGCAGGAAGAGGTGCTCGCCTTCCTGCGGCTGCGGTTGCGGCAGTCTATGGGGCAGATGGGCTTGGAGGTGCGCAGCGTCGCCTTTGCCGGCGCCAGCGGCGCCGCCCCGGTGCATGCAGCGGCTTTCGCACGCAACGCGGCCCGCAGCGGCGCACGGGTTCTGTTGATCGGCGCGGCAGAGCCCGCTTCCAAGCTCAGCCTTGCCGCGCCACCCGGCGGTTTCGCTCCCAGTTGGCGCGACGTCGTGGCGGAGAGCCGCACCGCCAACGTCTCGGTGCTTGCGGCCGCCCCCTACTTGGCGGGCCCTGGCAGCGGCTGGAACATGGACCGGTTACGGCACGTGCTGCGCGAAGCGGCCGATGAGTACAACCTTGTGGTGCTCGCGTCTGCCGACGACGCACAATCGGTGCAGACCAGCCAGTTGGCTGAGCTTGCGAGCTATACCGTTTTGGTTGTGGATTTGGTACGGTCCCGTCGCGCTGCCATCTTTCAGTGGATCGAGCATCTCCGCTTTGTCGGTCCGCGCTTGGGCTTGCTCGTGTTTACGCGGCACCGCCGGCGGGCGCTTGTTCCGCAGCGTCCCAGCGCCATCCAGTCGCACGCCTAGGCGGGAGGAGCCGTGTCCGGTTTCATTTTGCTCGTGCTCGGCTTGGGCCTGTTCCTGGTCGCCATGCATCCTTTTGTCACCTATCCGCTTAGTCTGGTGTTCATAGCCCGCCATTGGCCCAAGCCGGTGCGCAGCGGCGACCCGGCTCGCTCGGGCGCGGCATCCGTGGCTCTGTGCCTTTGCGCCTTTAACGAAGAAGCGGTGATCGAGGCCAAGATCGAGAACATGCTGGCCATGCGGCAGATAGTTCCCGGCTTGGAGGTCCTGGTTTATGTCGACTGCAGCAGTGATCGCACGGCGGAGATCGTGTCGGGCTATGCAGGTCGCATCCAGTTCATGATTGCGCCGACCCGAACAGGGAAAACTCACGGCATGAACGTGCTGGTAAGTTCCACCACGGCCGAGATCGTGGTCTTCACCGACGCCAATGTGCTGTTCGCGCGCGACACGCTAAGCCACCTGCTGAGGCCGTTTGCCGACCCGCAGGTTGGCTGCTCGCTGGGACACCTGGAATATGTTTCCCCGGAAAAGACGGCCACGGCAAGCATAGGCTCGTTCTATTGGCGGCTAGAGGAGAAGATGAAGGCGCTGGAAAGCCGGAGCGGATCGGCGATCACTGCTGATGGAGCAATCTATGCGATCCGGCGTGTGCTCCATGTCGCGCCACCACGCAGCGTTGCCGACGACATCTTCATATCACTCGCCGTGATGTGCGCCGGGTATCGCGTGGTGCGGGCGGGGGACGCCGTCGCATACGAGGATATATCTGTGGATGCACGGCAAGAGTTCCGCCGGAAAATCCGCATCGGCTGTCTTGCTTACAATGCTCACCGATTGCTCTGGCCGCAGCTTCGCACGCTGCCAGCCATTGAGCTTTATAAATACGTCTCGCACAAGCTTCTGCGCTGGTTTACCATCTACCTCCTCGCAGCCGCCGCACTCTGCCTCGTCACCGGCATCACACTGAGTTTTGGTCTGCTGATGGGTCTGGCGACTGCTGGCGTCGGAGCGGCAACCGTGACAATCGTCACCGTGGTCTCTGATGGGCCGATCGGCAAGATTGGCTCCATTCTGGAGGCCTTTGCCGCCACCGGGCTCGGGATTTGGCGATCTTACCGCGGCGAGCGGTTCGAGACCTGGGCATCGCCGACGCGTGCGGCGGTACTTTCGATCGACATGGTGAACCAGCCGGGCGCACCGGCAGCGCCTCTTGCCCGACAAGGGGAAGTCCTGTCGTGAAATGTCTTTGGCTGGCCCGCGAAATGCCGTTTCCCCTGCTCGCGGGCGATCGCATCTACAGCCGCGGCCTAGCTGGCGCCCTCGCCCAAGCGGGCGCTGAGGTTGTGTTCACCGGGCTGGCCGGGGCAGGCGAACCGCAGCAGGCGACCGGGATCGCCTGGCACGTGGTTCCCGGGGGCGAGCGCATGCGATTGGGCGCCGTACTCAGTCCTTTGCCGCTGGTGGCAGCGCGTCACGCAACCCGGGCTTATCGAAGCGCCATTAAGCGGCTGCTGGCTCAGGAAGCGTGGGATGCGGTGATCATCGACCACTACGGCATGGCTTGGGCGCTGGACGAACTCTCCAATAGCCAGGCCGTGCGTGTGATGGTCGCCCATAATCACGAGGCGGGTGTGACGCAAGCGCAATGGCGCGACCGCAGCCGCAAGCTGCCGACCCGCCTCTACCTTTGGCAGAACTGGCTGAAAACACGTCGGTTGGAAAACCGCGCCGCACGGACTTGCGACCTGATCACGACCATCACCGACGCGGATGCAAGGCGCTTTGACGCGTCTGCGCCCGCAGCGCGGGTGATCGTCGCCACCCCGGGCTACGCTGGCCGGACCTTGGCCATGCGGACGATCTCGGAGGCGACGCCCCGTTCGGTCATCATGTTTGAGTCCTACCGCTGGTCTGCCAAGCGGGCCAGCCTGCAGATTTTGCTGGACAGCGCGGACCCTGTCCTGGCTGCGGCGGGTGTCGCGCTCCACGTCGTGGGCGATATGGACGAAGCCTTTCGCGCCGCCATGGCCAAGCGATATCCCTCCGCGCAGTTCCACGGCTTCGTCGACGATCCCACGCCCTACTTGCGGTCGGCCCGCATGTCCCTGCTCAGCGAGCCGGTTGGCGGCGGTTTCAAGCTGAAGCTGCTTGAATACCTGTTCCAGCGCGTACCGGTCGCAGCATTGCGGGCATGCGTAGCCGGGCTGCCCGACGCGATCTCGGCTGAGATGATACTGGCGTCTGACATTGATACCCTGCTGGCCCGCGTCGTCGCGGAGATCGACGATGTGGCGGCGCTGGATGGGCGGCAGTCCCGTGCGTATGCTCTGGCCGCTGGCGCGTTTGATTGGGCCGATCGCGGCCGGCATATGCTGGACGCAATCCGGTCCGCGCGGTCGCGGCGCGATTGGCCGGCAGCTCGCCAAAATGCGCCTGCGCTCGCCCTGCGGGCTGACCCGCTCCAGGCGGCAGCGAGAACACGGGCAGGCTGATGGAGCGCCCGCGCGTGCTGGTGGATGGCTACTTCTTAGGCAAACCCTACGGGTTCGGCCGGTTCATCTTCGAGCTCTGCCGTGCCTTGGGCCAGGCCTCGCACGACCTGCTCATCACTGTCGCCGTCCCGGACCGGCCGGAGCTTGCGGACCTGCCGAGTTACCCGGGCTTGGCTTGGCACCGAATGGCTGACGCCAATTTCATCGTTTGGGAGCAGATGCATATCCCCCGGCTGGCCCGGCGCCTCGCCTGCGACGTAATCCATTTCCCTTACAACACCCGTGCGCTGTTCTTGCGCGGCACGCGGGCGGTGACAACGGTGCACGACCTGCTGTTTTTGGAGGGAGGCGCCACGCTGCGCAACCTCAAGGCCTACGTCGCCGAGCGGTATGCCAGGCTCGTGTTCCAGCTCGCCACGCCCCGGTCCAGCGCCTTGGTCAGCGTCAGCGTCAGCACGCAGGCACTGCTCGAGCGCTTGGGTCTATCGTCCACGGTGGTATACAATACGGTGAGCGGCTTCATCGCCGCGGCCGCAGCGGAACCCGCGGCCCGGCAGCAGCGCTACGTGCTCCATCGCGGCGGCTACATGCCCCACCGAAACACCGAACGTGTGCTGGAGGCGTTCGCTCGGGCCCGGCCGGCACTTCCCGGCGTGCAGCTCAAGATCCTTGGCGCGCCACAGGAGCGGAGCGCTGGGGCGTCGCCGGCGCCTGGGGGGGCGGGGTGCTGCCACCGCTGTCCGCTCCAGCGCGCGGCCCGCTCG
>CAXTNN010000006.1:20708-22592 GCA_964245545.1 uncultured Acetobacteraceae bacterium
CGGCGTGCGCGCGGGCCCGGCCGGCACTTCCCGGCGTGCCGCTCAAGATCCTTGGCGCGCCACAGGGAGCGGCGCGCTGGGGCGTCGCCGGCGACCGGGGGGTCGAGTTCCTGCCACGGCTGTCCGATCAAGCGCTCGGCCAGCTCTATGCCGGGGCGTCATGCATCGTAGCAGCCAGCCTGGTCGAAGGCTTCGGGCTGCCCATCATTGAAGGCTTCGGCTTCGGTGCCCCAGTCATCACTTCCAACATCGACCCGATGCGCGAGATCGCCGGCGAGGCTGCCGTCCTGGTTGACCCCACCGATGTGGGCGCAATGACCCAGGCGATGGTTCAGGTGCTCGGCGACCCCCACCTGGCCGAGCAGTTGGTGGCTCGCGGCCACAAGCGGCTGCGTTCGTTCTCAAGCGAGTTGGTCGCTGCCAAGATGCTGGAGGTCTACCGCTCCTGTGGGCGGCAAGCCGCGTGAGCACCACCCTGCCCGCAGCGCCGTACCACGGCATGGTGAGGGCCGTCGAGCAGCGGCGAGTCCTGCGACAAGCCAGCGATGGGGCAGCGGCTGATCAGCGCCATGAGCGGCGTACCATCCAGCTTGTCGTGGTGCTGCTGATGACCTCCCTCATGCTCCAGCGCTTCGCCATCCCGTTCGGCGGGTCGTTCACCAGCGTGGACGGGCCTGTCGGGTTCCTCATTGTCGCCTATGGCTTGGTCAAGGGCGTTTTCGGCTTTGACCGGGTCCGGCTGACCCTGTGGTTCGGCCTCCTCGCGCTTACCCTGGGCGGCGCTGCGATCGACATGTTCGAGCCGCCGCCGTTTGCGCAACCGTTGAGCCTGCCCTCGGGCTTGCAATTGCTGGTCATGAGCAGCTTTGCCACCATCGGGTTCAGCCGGCCCGTTGATGAGGACCGCTTTTTCCGCGCGGTCAATGGCTGTTTGCTGGCCATTGCCATCGCCGGGCTGCTGCAATTCGTGTTGCAATTTGTGGGCCTGAGTATGTTCGGCTTTGGCGACTACATACCGGCCCAATACCTTACCGAGGTAACGATTGGCGTCGAATACGCCGGCGGTGGCTATAACAACGCCATCCGGATCCTGGATGGCGCGGGTTGGATGAAGTCGAACGGCTTCTTCATGGCTGAGCCTTCCATGTTCTCACAGCTTATGGCCGTCGCGATCGCAATCGAAATCATGAGTTTCCGGCGCCGGCTCGCCCTGCTCGTCTTCGTCATTGCCCTGCTGTCTTCGGTGTCTGGGACGGGGTGGATCGTCCTGGCGACCTTCCTGGCCACCGTGTGTGTGTCGATGGGGCGTCGGGGCCTGCTCCTGGCGGTAACAGCCGCAACTGCGGTGGGTATCGGGCTGCTCGCCTTTTCCCTGCTGCTGCCAGACTTCTTTCACGCATTATCGGGCCGAAGTGGTGAGATAACGGAAGTGGGGAGCAGCGGCTTCATACGGTTCGTCAGCCCGTGGCTCATCACTGCGACGGTGCTCGAACGCGTGCCCGCAGCGCTGCTGCACGGGATTGGGTTTGGCCTGAGCGAACGGGTCCCAATGCCGTTCGACGCCAGCATCAACGCACCGGTCAAGATTGCGCTGGAAAGCGGCGTACCCGCCTTGATCTGCTACGTGGCCTTGATCGGCGTCGGCCAGCAGACGCCGGCGCAAATCAGGCTGCTGCCGGCAATTCTGGTGCTGCTGCTGTTCACGGGCGGGTACACGCAATTTCCTCCGATGTTGTTTCCCATGCTTGTCATCGCGTCGCTGGCGACCCTCTCCCCCCCGGGCACGCGATCCGCCGCCGGGGTGGCCTAGATGCGGCAGGACACGGGCGCGAGCGGGCTTGCCGAGGCACGGCTGCTGGAGGCGCTGATCATCGTCGGCGGCGC
>CAXTNN010000006.1:22602-33586 GCA_964245545.1 uncultured Acetobacteraceae bacterium
TCCTTCAACGCTTGCATCCTCGGTGCCCGCGGCCTGTTCAGCTTCATGGTGTTTGTCTGCCACATCCTTATCTCGAGGCTGCCGACGTTTGGCTTGCTGAGGGGGTGGCTGTTCACGGAGGCATCGGATTCGCTCCAGTATGGAGTGGAGCTCTTCTTCTGTATCAGCGGCTTTGTCATCACGGCATCGCTGATCCGGCACCGCAGCCTCGCGGCCTTTTTGCTGGATCGCGCAATCCGCATTTATCCGGTGCTGTGGGCGACGCTGCCGGCCTTCCTGATGCTGGAACTTCTACAGGCGAGGGTTGACCATACCGGCGAGGCCGCGAGCCTGCTGGCATCCTTGCCGGCGAACCTGCTGGCGCTCTCGAACTTCGTTCCCGTCCGATTGATCCACCCTGCGGCATGGTCGCTGAGCTTCGAATGGGTGTTCTACCTCGCCGCCTCGCTCGTCGCGCTCAGCATCCGGTCGGTGAGCCGGCCTGTTGGGGTGGTCCTAGCCGTGCTGATAGGCGCAGTGTTGGTGAACTATCATCCGCGATCCCTGTTCTTTCTGTGCGGGGTCGTCGCTTTCTTTCCCGCGGCTGCTCGGATGGTGCCGAAAGGCCTGTCGTCATTCCCCGCACTATGGCTGATTGTCTTCCTTGCGTCCTGGCGAGCGGTCCAAGTGCTGACGGATGGCGACATGACAACCTCCAGCCGGCTGCTGGACTGGGCCGGCGACGGGCGTCTTGCGCTTGCGGCGGTGGCGTTCTGCGCGGCATCCATCGGCTTTGTCGGTGTTGTCAATGGAACCGGGCTCCTCGGCACGCTGCTGACCACCCGCGTCGCGGCGTTTGGCGGCCGCATCAGCTACAGCTTCTATCTCTGGCACCCTTTCGTTCTCGCCGTCGTCAAGAAGGTGCTCTATCTGACGGGAGCGGTCGCCGTTCTCGGCACCTGGTCGCAGGTGGTGTTCTTCGCAATCACGTTGCCGGCCTCCATTTGCATTGCGGTGGTCAGCCGTGAATTGCTGGAGGTTCGCGCCAACAAGTGGCTGCATCTGCAATTTGCTAGACGTTCGTTCCCAGTCCGCCAGCAAACGCTTGACGTCGCCAGCCGCTAACAAGTTGTCTGTTTTGAGTTCGCAACGCGATGGAGTGCCAATCCACGTGACGACCAAACTGAATGGCGTGCAAGCTACCTACATCGATGGGATTCGAGCCGCGGCAGCATTTCTCGTATTGCTAGATCATGCGAGCGGTATTTTCCTTCATATTAGCCCAACGCCCGATGGAGGTATTGGCGATATAGGCGTATACCTCTTCTTTCTGCTATCTGGATTTCTCATTAGCCTCAGCGTATTCAACAAAAGTGCCGATCCTGACTACGATCATGCCGACTATGTCATCGACCGCACATCTCGCATCTTCTCTGTCTATCTGCCGGCGTTGTTGTTCGTAGCCGGCCTTGATCAGTTGTCTCTGCGCCTGCTGTCGAAGTACCCGGATAGTTACAGCAACCATCTCACCTTTGTCGCGAAAGCGCTTGACGAGAACGGAACCCTGGCGAGCTGGGTCGGAGATTTCCTGATGCTGCAGCGGACTTTGGTCGCGAAGGCGGCAAGCTTGCTGCACCTGGCGGCACCACTGCGCATCGAACCATTTGGTTCCGCCGTACAATTTTGGACGATCTCCATCGAGTGGTGGCTTTACCTGACGTTTGGCTATCTCGCGTTCTTTGTGTTCAAGGGCCGCCGTTTGGGTGTGCTAAACCTCTCATTGTTTATCTTTGCGGCAACAACGGCGGTGTATTTCCTCGTCGGGGGGTCCGACGAATGCCTCACCTGCCTCTGGATCGTCGGTGTGCTTGCCTGCCTGCTCGTCCGCCATTGGGAGCCTCTGCGGAAGTCCATCGACCACGGCCAAACGATGGTCCGTTCCCGCAAGCTACTGCTGTCCGCATCGGGATTGTTCGCATTCGCCTCCCTCAGCAGGTTTGGCTACCTGCGGATGGGAACGCGCGGCCCAGGGAGCTTCCACGAGCTCCAATTCACCGTGTTCGTGGCAGCCACGATGTTCTCTATACTTCTCCTGCTTGGCACTTTCGCCCGCTGCCCCGCATGGCTGACCGCAAGCTGCCATTTCCTTGCGAAATACAGCTTCTCGCTTTATCTCACACATACGACCGTGCTGATCTTTATTTACTACAGCCTACCGGTCACCCTGCAGGATTGGCGTGGAATGGTGTTTGGCATCGCGGCTGCGAATATGGTGGCGTTGGCGTTCTGGTGGTTGTTCGAGCGGCACTATCACCGTCTTGCGTCCTGGGCAAAGGCAGAACGGCGGCGGCACGTCCTGGCAAGCTCCGTGGCCACGACAAGCCCATGACGTGCCATGAAGCAGGCGCCCGGAGAATTTCCGACACCCAGGCTTGCAAGCGGCCCGACACCGCCGCTGGACCGTTCGGCCATGATTGAGCTGCCATGGCGGCGGCGGCCGCCGCCCACGTCTATGCCGGTCGTCCAACGCCGGGCACTTGGCCGGTCTGCCGAGCCGTTCACTCCCACGCGCCCCCAACGCGCCAGCGGGCTGGTGGGCCGGCAGGACGAACTGATGCGGATCCTGCAAGCGATCCAGTCCGACCACGCCCATGTCGTGCTCTATGCCGAACGGGGCCGTGGCAAGACATCCGTTGCCAACCGGGCGGCGGAGCTGCTCGGCCATGACGGGTATGCCATCGGCCGCTATGTGTGCGGCAGCGGAACCTCGTTCGACGACGTCATGCGTGGGCTCCTGCGGGACCTGGCTCCGTCGCTGCTTGCAGTCCCGTTGCGCGACGCCGCCGACTTGAAGGGTTGCGAAGCGGCGCCGCCGAACCATGCGGTGGCACCGGACGATGTGGCGGCCCTGCCGAGCCGGCTGACAGGGCCGCATCTGGTGTTCATAATCGACGAGTTCGACCGACTTGAGAATGACCGGACCAAGAACCTGATCGCCGATACCCTGAAACAGGTAAGCGACCGCGGGCTCAACCTGTGTTTCTTCCTCATCGGCGTTGCCAGCAGCCTTGAACAGCTAATTGGGCGGCACCCGTCCATACAGCGCAACATTGTTGGCATCCCGCTCCCGGCAATGGCGGGCGACGAACTCCGCGCGATCATCAGCCGCGGCGCACAACTATCGAACGTAAGCTTTCCCGCTTCCGTCACCGACAAGGTGATCGAACTGGCAATGGGCAGCCCCTACGTGGCGCAGCTCCTCGGGCTGCGGCTGCTGCAATCTGCTCAGCAGCGGAACAGCGCAGAGGTTACCCGCGAGGACCTCGATGCAGCAATGCGCCGCGTGGCTCGGGAAACCGACATGCGGCACTGGCCGGGCAGGCCCTTGAGCAACTTGCCCGCGGCGGGCACTTATCTGCAGGAGCCACAGCATGCGTGCGAGTGAACCACCCGTGGTCAGCGTCGTCATTCCCGCGTATCGCACCGCTGCCACGCTCGAGGCGGCGGTAAACTCGGTGCTGCACCAGAGCTTCTCCGCATTTGAGATCATCATCGTGGAAGACTGTTCCGGCGACGCGACGCTCGCCGAAGCGCAACGCTTAGCCGCAACGGACGAGCGCATCGAGGTGGTTGCGCTGGAGCGTAACGGCGGCCAAGGCAACGCACGCAATGTCGGGTTCGATCGTGCGCGCGGTCAATGGATTGCAATTCTAGACGCCGACGACGTCTACCTGCCCGATCGGCTACGCGCATTGATCCAAGCTGGCGAGGACCAGGCTGCCGATTTCGTGGCCGACAATCAGAAGCACGTGGACGGGATCGCCGGCGTCTTCGTCAGCTACGCCTTCCCGCCAGCCGAAAGCGGGCGGCTGCTTACACTGCGGGACTTCATAGAGACCAATTCCACCCAGTCCTCGTTCAGTCTCGGGATTCTCAAACCCATGTTTCGAGCGAGCTTTCTTCGCGAGCACAGCCTCCGCTACAACCCCGAGCTACGCTTGGCGGAAGACTTTTATTTTCTCATGGAGATATTCGCCGCCAACGGGCGAGGCTACCTGCTCAATCAGGCCCATTACGTTTGGACGTTGCCATTCGGGCCGGTTTCCCTGGCATGGACCACGACCGGCCTGGGTGCTTGGCGCTACGATTACCGGGGCTTGATTGAACAGAACAGGCTTTTTATCACGCGCATGCAAAGTGCAGGACAAGGTGAACTTGTTAGTTTGCTGCAGCGACGAGAGAAGGAATACAAGGTCATGCTACACTACATCGGTGCGCAAAAGACCTTTGCTGAGAGCCACAGCCTTCTAAAGGCGACCCTCAAGATTTTAAGACATCCATCGACCTGGCAGCTTTTGATCAAGCGGGTCAACGGCCGCCTCCGTCGCCGGCTTTTCGGTCAGATCAGGGCGAGCGCTCCCGTTCCTACGGCCACAAGCTCTGGCCTTGTCACTTAAACGCGGGCGCCGCGGCGGGGCTGGTCACTTGCGCGCCGCGGCTTTCATAACGCAACTGCTCGCTGCATCGGCTGCGGCGACTCCGAGCCACGCGAAAACGCTGCTGGACGATCGCTTCACAGGAACCCTCGTCACATTGCCTGACCAGGCTCAGCCGCGCTTATACCCTGATCCGTCGCGGTGGGCATTTACGTTTTGGCCAGGCATCGTCTATCCTGATAGTTACGGAGACGGCACCAACTGGCTCGCCGGCAATGCCGAGAGCCAGGCCTATCTTACCCCTTTCCTCACGGCCATTCGCGGGGAGCCCATTCCACCGGCTCTGCGTTACGAGCCCTTCACGATAGCGGCGGATGGGCTGCACATCCGCGCCGCCACGCTGTCGCCTGCGCAACAGGCGGCCTACCACATCGGCGGTCACCAGCGTTTTGGGTCCGGCATGCTGCTGTCCCGCGCCGCCTTCCGCTTTGGCACCGTGCGCATCGTCGCCAAGCTGCCGCATGCCCGAGGAGCCTGGCCAGCCTTCTGGCTGCTGCCCGCCAATCACACGTGGCCGCCGGAAATCGATTTGCTGGAAGCTATGCCCTGGGGCATACACCAGCGCGAAATGCATGTGGGCTATGTGTCGGCCCGTGGGCAGGGCGGTGGCGCCGGCAGTTGGCGGCCGCTGCCGTTTGACCCGGCAAGCGACTTCCACGCCTACGCGTTGGATTGGACGCCTGACTCACTCACCTACCGCGTCGACGATGAAATATTGGCGCGCTATCCCACGCCTGGCGGAATGGATGGCGCCATGAACCTCGTTATCAACTTCGCTGTTGGCGGCACCTGGGCCTACAACGAAATGGGGCTGTTGCCGATCGACAGCACCGATCCAGTCCGGCTGGAGCACGGGGCAGATGCGATCCAGCGTGACTACCCCGCCGAGATGGTGATCCGATCAGTTACGGTCGAAGCAATCGAAGCCGCGCGGCGCTGATAACACGCTCGGCTCAAACCGCGGCTCCATCGCTAACGCCAAGGGAACGGCGAAGCCTCAAGACGGTGCGCAGAATGCTGAAACCCTCAGGCGTGCCAAGCATCACAAGGCCGGTAATCAGGTAGGAAAGCGGCAAGGTGAGAACCAACAGTTCCAGGCGAGGCCAATAGGCGCCAATCGAGCCCGCCGCGAGCAAATGCAGCAAAGCGCCTGCCCCGGCTGCACCGGCCAGCACGGGATAGGTAGCACGTGCCAGTCCGCTGACCGTCACCGGGCCCTGCCGGGTCACGCCCCAGACGGCGATACCGCCCATCAGCGGCGCTGAACAGGCGGCCGAAATCGCGACACCGATGGGCCCCCAAGGCAAACCGGCTAGAACGGCGGCCATGCCGACGGCCGTTCGCACCATGCCGTTGCGCAGTTGCTCGCGTGAGCGGCCCTGGCTGACAAACACCCAGTATGTGCTCATGATAATCGGGGCGGGGATGGCGCTGAGCGCAAGCCAACTCACAATCGGCACCGCCCCCGTCCAGACCTGCCCAAGCACGCTTGGCACCAGGATGCCCGACATTGCGGCGGCCCACACAAAACCCGGCACGGTCAGAACCATCAGCAATTGCAGCATGAGGTAATAAGCGTGGGTGAACTTGGCGTCAGCCGTGCGCAGGCGTGACAGCAACGCTATCCCCACACGGTCAAGCGGTGCATTCAACTGCCATAGGGGTACAACAATGAGTCGGAAGCTGCGATCGTAAAGGCCCAGCAGCGTGCTGTTGAAGCAGGCGCCGATCAATACGCTTGGCAGGTTATAGCTGGCGAAAGTAATGATATTGTGCCCCGCCACGTTGCCGCCAAACCTTAGCAGCGAAGCTAGGTTCTCGCCGCGCCGAGGGCGCCCGGGGTGGAAACCGGAGAACGCAGTAGCCAGGGCGGCAATGGTGGCCATGTTGGCAGCTTGCATAATGACGAGCGCCCAATAACGCGCGCCCAGGCGCGCCGCCAGCAGTCCTGCCAACGACGCCACCGTGATGGATGCGACGTCGATAAGCGACAAGGCACCAAGCTTCATCTGCCGTGTCAGCAAGGCCATGTGCTGCGCCGACAAAGCGCTCAAGATGATCACGGTGGATAACGCCACTGTCACGGCGGCAAGCCGCGCATCGCCATACAGCCACGCAACAGCAGGAGCGAGCAGCATCATGCCGCCGCAGAGCGCCAGCCCGACCACCATGTTGAACCAAAACAATGCGCTGAGCTGTTCCCGGGTGATCTCCTCGCGTTGCACCGTGGCCTGCATCAAGCCCAGCTCGTTAAACATCTGCACCAGGTAGAGCAGCGGCGTCACCATCGCGATCAAGCCGAAGTCGGCTGGGATCAGCAGGTTTGCCAGCAGAATTTGCGAGCCAAACTGAATGACGAAGCGGGCGCCTTGCGCGCCGAACGTCACGGCCGTGCCGCGCACCGATCGCCGGCGCAGCACAGCAGTGTCGCGATCGTCGGCCAGCGAGTGAGCCTTGGGTGCTCGCTCCATTCCACACTCCATGAAGAAAAGCCGAAGAAGCCTAGCCGAGTGCTTACGCCTGCGATTCGTCCATGTCTTAAACGGTAGCGCGGCTTGAGCAACCCCTGCGTAACTGTTCTACGGGAGAAGGTGCCGGTAAATATCTTGACGGGCATGCAGCAGGCCCAAGGCGGCCTCTTGGAAACCGTTCGAGGGCGAGCATCAAGATTTGTGGGGTGTTCACGCCGCGTCGATCTGATCCGCTTGCCTTCCATTGTCGTTCGCCAGCCCCGGATACAACGCTCCAAGAGCGGCAGAAGCCTCCCGTCGAAGGTTCGCGTTCGGGTCAGCAGCAGGATGGCGTGCGCAGCAACACCAGTTTAGGGGTTGGTTCGATTTGGTCGTCAGTTCTGGACGAGGACGCGAACCGCGCCCTTCAGTCGTAGCCGCGGGGACTAAGGCTCAAGAGAACGCCCTCGGCCACGGCGACGATCATGACGGTGGGTAGGGTCCAAGGCAGGATGTTGACCCTCCCACTGCCAGGGTGCCCGTCGATGGCAGGAGCCAGATGGCGGCAGCAATGAAGGCGGCAACGGCGCCGATGGCCAGAACGAGTTTTCCCATGCGGGCTCCTCCTTGCCGGAGCAGGTTGCATCTGCGGCGAGCGAGCGCGCGCAGGGTTTAAAACCCGGTTGGCCGACTCCTTAAACCGTCTTGCTGATTTTGGAATAAGCCTCTGACGTGAGTGGCTTGGCGGCCTGCTTCGCCAGGCAGGCCCAGCGGTACTCCGTTGGTGTCATGCCCGTGTCCGCTTTGAATGCGCGGTTGAACGGCCCGATGGATTGCAAGCCCGCGTCCAAGGCGGCCGTCAGAACCGGCACGCCGGCTTGGTCCAAGGCGGACAGCGCCGGGCCGCAAGGACGCCGATCGTCAGGCCCTCCTCGCGGTAGCTGCGCTCCACCGCCATCAGGTGCTCAAGGCGGCGCAGCAGCGCCGGGTCGGCGGCCCAGCCGGGGAGCGGCAGGCAGCCCGACCTCGTTGCATCAGGTCAGTGGGCCAACCGCTTTCTCCAGCACCGACCAGGCCTCCTCCCCAAACCTCGTCTTCCATTCAGCGTAGTAGCCCGCTCTTCGCAGCTTGTCGCGAAACGGAGCGCTCTGCGTGGTGTTGACCATCATGCCCTTGGCCTTGAGCGAGGCTTCCGACGTCTCGTCCAGCGTGATGGTGTCGGCACGCATCTTCAGCGCTGCCGCATCGAAATTCCGGCCGAGGATGTCCTGCGTCGGAGCGTTCAACTGCTTCCAAACCCGGCCGTTCGCCAGCATGAAGAACCCGTCCCAGATGTGGTTGGTCAGCGCGGTCGATTTCTGCACCTCGTACAGCTTGGCGTTGTCGATCAGCGTGAGTGAGTTCTCCTGCCCGTCCACGACGCCGGTTTGCAGCGCCGAATACAACTCGCTGAAATTCAGCGAAGTTGGCGCTGCATCGAGGCCCCTGAACAACGAGACGAAAATGCGTGAGACCGGTACCCGCATCTTGAACCCCCGCAGGTCCTCCGGCGTGCGGATCACCTTCGTGCCCGACGTCATCTGGCGGAAGCCGTTGTTCCACAGCTTCGGCATCGCGTGCAGGTTCACCTTCTCGATCAGGCCGCGCACGTAGCTGCCGACTGCGCCGTCCATCGCCGGCCACACGGCGTCGTAGTTCTCGAAGATGAAGGCCGTGTTGTATATGCCGGTGACGGGGCTGAGCGCCGACAGGAGCCCGCCCGACATCAGCAGGAACTCCAACGCACCCGAGCGCAACTGCGACAGCATGTCGGTATCGCCGCCAAGGACGCTGTTGGGGAACGTCTCAAACTGCACCTGCCCCCCCGTTTCCTGCCGAATGGCGGCGACGGCCTCGGACAGGCGGACGTTCATGGGGTGCGTCACGGGCAGGTTGTTGCCGACCTTGAAGCTGAATTCCGCCGCCTGGGCCGGCCAGCGCAGCAGAACGGGTGCGGCCAGCGCGGTTGCGGTGCCGGCCAGGACGACGCGCCGCTTCATTGATTTCGCCATTGCTTCCTCCGGTATCGAGCCGGTTGCCCCGGCTCGTCTGATGCCCATCCCCGCGTCCACACCAGGGAACCCACTCAGCGGACAGTCGCCGTCAAGCCTCCGTCGACGACGAGTTGCGCCGCGTTGACGTAGGCTGACTCGTCCGAGGCCAGGAACAGGGCCGCGTGCGCCACGTCCCAAGCGGTGCCCATCTTGCCCGTCGGCGATTTCGCATCCCGCACAGCAATCATCCGGTCCACGTCGCCATAGGCGGTCGTCATGGTGCCCAGGATGTGCGGCGTGTCGATCAAGCCGGGCAGGATGACGTTGCAGCGGATACCTTTGGATGCGTATTGCAGCGCGATGCTTTGGCTCGCCTGGATCACGGCGGCCTTGCTGGCTGCATAGGCGATGTAGGGCACACCGATGTCGCGGATGCCGCCAATGCTCGAGACATTGATGATGGAGCCCCGGCCTTGGCGCTCCATGTGCGGCAAAGTGTATTTCGCGGTCAGGAAGACGCTCTTAACATTGACGCGGAACACGCGATCCCAATCGTCCTCGCTGGTTTCCACGGGGCCACCCAGGGCAGCGATACCCACGTTGTTGTGCAGGATGTCGATCCGGCCATAGCGGTCGATACACGCCTCAACCATCGACTGCACGTTGTCCGAGACGGACACGTCCGCAATGAACGGACTGGCAGACCCGCCCTCTGCGGCGATGATCGCACAGGTCTCGGCAGCGGCTTGTTCCCGCAGGTCGACCGCCAGGATGGATGCACCTTCCCGGGCAAACAGCGTGGCCGCTGCCTTGCCGTTGCCCCAGCCAGGGCCCTGGGCACCAGCGCCGGTGACAATCGCGGTCTTCCCTGAAAGACGTCCCATCGTGCCTCGTTGTTTGCCGGGGTATTATGAGCCGCATCAGCGACGGTCCTAAGGAAACTTCTGACATCGGTCGGATAGAGGCGCAAGCGGCCCGCTCGCGCCCTGTGGCCTGGTCGGCCCGTGCTGCCAGCCCCTGACACCCAGGAGACGTGAGGTGCCCTTCGCCACCCGCAACGGCGTCCGCCTGCTTTGGCGCGCGGACGCCCATCGCCGAAGGCGGCCGTGATCGGCACGGGCGTGAAGGATGTGACCCGCACGCCGCCGCGCCGCCTCGAGAACTTCGCCCGGCACTATGCCGCGCCTTCCGCGGGTAAGTCGCCGGCTCGGGGACGTTCAGGCCGCCAGCGCGCCGAAACCCGCCTCTCCCCGCGCATCGAAGCGCTCACGCGCTTGCTCCACGGCAGGAAGGCTGTCGATCGTCCAGCGATAAAGCGCGAGAAAGGGCGGCATCAGGGTGCGCCCGAGCGGCGTGACCTGATACTCGACGGCCACGGGGGACAGGGTGACCACCCGCCGGGCGATCAGGCCGTTGCGCTCCAGGCGGCGCAGGCTCGCGGTCAGCGCCTTCTGGGTGACGCCATGGAGGCGTCGCTTCAGCGCGTTGAACCGCAGGGCCTCTTCGTTCAGCGCCGTGAGGATCAGGACTGACCATTTGTCGGTGACCTGGTCGATCAGGAGGCGGTGCGGGCAGTTGGCGTCGAGGGGCTCGTGGAGGGACTGCATGGTGTATCCGGGGTGACCTGGTTGCTTTGTAGTGCCTAATTGACGCCAGGTATAGATCAGATACCAAGCGGTGAACTCAACGGAGCCGCCCATGTCCTCCTCGCTTGGCCTCGACGTCCTCTTCCAGCCCGTTCGGCTGGGGTCGCTCGAATTGAAGAACCGCATCGTCATGGCGCCCATGACCCGCACCCATTCGCCTGGCGGGGTGCCGGGTGCGAATGTGGCGGCGTACTACCGCCGGCGCGCGGAAGGCGAAGTGGGGCTGATCCTGTCGGAAGGCGTGGTGGTCGAGCGCCCCGCGTCGAAGAATGACGAACGCATCCCGCACCTATACGGCGAAAACGCCCTGGCCGGGTGGAAGCGCGTGATCGACGAAGTGCACGCCGCGGGCGGGCGGATGGGCCCGCAACTCTGGCACG
>CAXTNN010000007.1:0-33550 GCA_964245545.1 uncultured Acetobacteraceae bacterium
GCAGCACGGCGCGCCAGGCGGGAAAACCAACGGCGCCGATCGCGCCCGCCGACACGTTGTCGAACACGGACAGCGCGGCGGACAGGCGCAGGTTCTGGAACGTGCGGCATACCCCCAGCCGGGCGATGCGGTAGGCCGGCAGACGGTCGATGCGGCGGCCGCGCAGGCGGATGCGGCCGGCGGTCGGGCGGGCGAAGCCGCTGATCAGGTTGAACAACGTGGTCTTACCGGCGCCGTTGGGCCCGATGATGCCGAGCAACTCGCCCGGCTCCACGCGCAAGTCTACGGCGCTCAAGGCCAGCACGCCGCCATAGGACCGGCTGACGCCTTCGACGGAAAGGAGCGGGTCGGCCACCTACCCTGCCGTTGCATAGGCGGCACGGCCGATCGCAACCAGGGTGCCCGCCTCGTTGCTGACGTCCACATCCACCACGCCGACGCTGCGGCCATTGCGCCGCACCCGGGCGGTGGCGGTCAGGGCCGTGTTCACCGCCGGGCGAAGGTAATCCACGCGGAAGTTGATGGTGGGCAGCGGACGGCCCAGCAGCATGATCAGCGCGTAATCGCCCACTGTGTCGATGACGGCGGCGATCGGCCCGCCGTGCCACTGGCCGGTGCCTTTGCCGCGCTCGAACTCGGGACGCATGGCCAGGCGCATCACCACCGTCTCGCTCGCCGGGTCGGCGGATAGCACTTCGAGGCCCAGGAAGTCGATGAACGGGGAGTGGGTCAGCCGCTGCTGGATTTGCTCGGCGGTGAGCGGCGTGGGCTTGTCGCTCACGGTTGCACCAGCATTTTGCCGAACACGCCCCGTGCCTCGATCCGGCCCAGCGCGTCGGCCGCCTGGGCGAGCGGCACGGGCGGTTCCGCCACCACCTGCAGCTTGCATGCCTGCACCATGTCGAGCAGGGCGTGCACGTCCTCGCGCATCCAGCCATTAGAGCCGCGCACCTGCAGCTCGAACGTCCAGATGAAACGGATGTCTTCCGCCGGGTCGTAGCCGGCGGTGGCGCCGCAGGTCAGCAAGCGGCCGCCGACCTTCAACACGCGCAAGGACTTCACCCAAGTGTCGCCGCCGGTATAGTTCACCACCACGTCCACTCCATTGCCGGTGCCGGCGCCGCGGCGGGCTGGCTTGCCGAAGCGGGTGTAGACCTCCTTCATGAAGTCCTGCTCGGCATAGTTGATGACGTGGTCGGCGCCAAGCGCGCGCAGGCGCTCGCCTTTGGCATCGGTGCCGGCGCAGGCGATCACCTCGGCGCCGGCCAGCTTGGCCAATTGGAGGCAGCAGACGCCAACCCCGCCGCTGGCGCCGAGGATCAGCACCTTCTCGCCGGCTTTCACCTGGCCGATGGTGTACATCATGCGCAGCGCGGTGCCGTAGGCGCAGGGCAAGGCGGCGGCATCGAGATAGGATACGCCTTCGGGGATGCGGATGAGCTGGTGGGCGCGGGCACGGCATAGTTCGGCCAGCCCGCCATGCACCGTCTCGCCCATCAGGCCGCCTTCGACGCGGTTGATCGGGTCCACCACCACGCGGTCGCCCAAGGCCCAGCCATCCACGCCGTGGCCGATCGCCACGATCTCTCCAGCGGTATCAAGGCCCATGATCGCTGGCATGGCGATCTTGATGCCCGGCATGCCACGCCGGGTGAACACATCATGGTAGTTGAGCGAGGTGGCGTGCACCTTGACCATCACGTCTCCGGCCCCTGGCGCCGGGTCAGGGAAGTCGTGCTCGATCCGGAGTGCCTCGTTGCCGCCGTGCTCGCGCAGAACCAGCGCTTTCATGCTGCCTCCCCCTCCAGCGCCTGCCGCAGCAGCGCCTTGCGATCGATCTTGTTGGTCCCGGCCAGCGGGAGCGAGGGGACGAACCAGACCCGGCGGGGATGCACGTAGGCTGGGGCGTGCGCCAGCACGTATTGGCGCAACCCGTCCTCGTCGGCGGCGGCGCCCGGCCGCAACACCACGAAGGCCGCCGGCTTGGTGCCCTTGATTTCGTCCGGCAGTGCGATCACGCAGGCCTGCGCCACTGCCGGATGTGCCTCCAGGATGGTTTCTACCTCGCCCGGATAGATGTTTTCCCCGCCCGACACGAACATATCGTCCGCCCGGCCAACGAAGGAGAAGAAGCCGTTCGCGTCACGCTGGAATACGTCTCCGGTGATGTAGAATCTGTCCGGCGTCATCGCCTTGGCGGTCGCTTCCGGCAGCTTGTGGTAGGCATTCATCAGCGCCGGGCAGCGCATTTGCAGCACGCCCTCGTCTGCCACCGCCTCACCGCCGCGCATCAGGCGCAGGTCGACCTCCGGGTGCGCCACGCCGAGGCTGGTATCCGGCGTGGGCAAGCCTCGGGGGTGCGGTGCGAACACCACGGGGCCGGCTTCCGTGGTGCCGTAGCCGTTGGAGATTGCCGCGCGCGGGAACACCAGCCGCACCCGATCGACCAGGGTTTGCGTGATTGGCGCCGAACCCATGCGGATGGAGCGCACCGCTGAGAGGTCCTTGCTCGCCAGCAGGCCGGGCTCCTGCAGCATCATGGCGATCATTGGCGGCACGGCGGTGAGCGCGGTGACTCCCCAGTCGGCGGCGGCCTCGATGTAGTTTCGTGCGGTGAAGCCAGGCAGCAACACCAGCAGCCCGCCGGACGCAAGCGTGAGCTGCGCCATGGCCAGGCCGTTCATGTGATAAAGCGGCGCCGCCACCAGAACGCGTTCCCGCTCTCCGTCCAGCCGGCGGGTTCGCACGTCCAGCACCCACAGGTGGCTGCGATGGGACAGGACGACGCCTTTTGGCCGCCCGGTGGAGCCGGACGTGTAGAGGAACATCGCCGGGTCAGACGGCTGCGGCACGGCGGGGGTGAACGGCGCGCCGGGCAGGTCCTGCTCGATGGCCAGCCAAGGCAGTCCCTCAGGCAGCAACGCGCGATGCGCCGGGTCGGCAAGCGCCAGGCGGGCGTCGCTGTCCTCCAGCACCACGCGCACAGTCGCGGCCGGCAGCTTGGTGTTGACCGGCACGCTTACCAGCCCGGCGCGCATGGTGCCGAGAAAGGCGAACAGGAATTCCGCCCGATTGGCGGACAGGATCGCCACCCGCTCTCCCGCCGGCAAGGCCCGCTCTCGCAAGGCATGCGCCACGGCATTGGCATGGCGGTCGATGTCGGCAAAGCTGAAGCGGCGGGGTGGCGCCTCGCCGCCAAGATCGACCAAGGCCAGACGATCCGGCTTCCCCGCAAACACCGCGGCGCCCAGATTGGACCATTGGCTCAAGCGACGAACTCGATCGGGCAATTCATCGCGGCACTGGCTGGAACGACCAGCCGTCCTGGCTGCTCGACGGCGCTGACGCCCGTGCGGGCCAGGCTGGCGCGTGCCATGTCCAGGCTCTTCGTGCGTAGCGTGAGCGCCGCCATGTAGTGTTCGCGGCCATAGCCATCGGCCGCCGCCGCACCGAGCAGCGCCGCCACGGCATCGTGCTGCAATATCTCGATGCGAGACAGCCCCACGGTGAGGGCCACACCGCCGAGGGTCGGGCGGGTGGCGGCAGCGCCAAACATGCGTGCGAACAGCGCACCCAGGATGGCTGGATCGGCGGAGGCGACTACGGCACGGGCCACGCCCGTGGCGCCATTGTCATGCTGGCGCCACTCGTCGCGCCAAACCAGGTCTCGGGTGAAGTGGTGGCAGAAGTACAGCCGGCCCGGCCGGCCCTCGGCGGGGTGGACATGCACCGTGCGGAACCGCGCATCGGCCGAGCCGCTGGGCAGCTCCACTGGACGGGTGAACTCGTTGGGCGGCGTGGCGGGAACGCCCCGTTCGGTGAGCCCCTGATAGGTGGTGGCGGAATCCTCGGTGCCGAACACGAGGCCGTTCAGCCCGAACGGATCGGCGAGGATGTCGCGGCGCGCGCTTTCATTGCCGGTGACGGCAATCAGCTCCAGGTAGTCGGTGCCGAAGATGGCCAGGTGGTTGGCAGAGCCAAGCGAATGGAAGCCGCGTGGCGTCAGTGTGAAGCCGAGCCGGGCATAGGCGGACTGCGCCGCGTCGAGCTGGTCGCGGGCGTTGACCACGACATGGTCGAAGGTGGCAGTGCAGAGCGGCGCTTGAGAGTTAGTCATGATTCCATGCTGCCCGAGCCGCCCCCAGCCGCCAAGCCCTTGACGGCCGCGCGGCCGAGAGTGAGCCGTCCCAGGAACGCCTAAAAAGGCGGATCACAGTGGCTGCCAGCACATGGCTCCGAACAGTCCCGTTAGCGGCCGGGTGTGAGCACTCGTTTGAACGTCAGCGAGGTAGCCGCGATGGCAGGCCCGTATTGCCCGCTGACATCTTCAGTCACGTACTTGCTTTAGCAGGCCGCTGGAAAATTCGGGTGATCAGGTTATATGCGGCCGCGGCCAGGTCGAAGCACCACCCGACGCGCTCCCGGCCGCCGCGATGTTTGGTTTGCCGGAACTCGGCTGACACCTTAACCTAGCTGAGCGCCGCACCACGCCCGTCTTGCTGACCCGGCGGTCGGTGGCGATGTGCGGCACGACCCGACGCTGCCCTCTCCGTTGTCGAACTCGCATTGGTATGCATCTGGTTGCGGCACAATGAGTCGGGCCTACGGAACCGCGCCCACTAAGTCGGCGATTACCACGACCGGGTCCTTGTTGCTGAAGTTTGGCACATCGCCAAACAGCGGGCCGCCCTCAGCCGCAACGGCGGCCCTGAACTGGTCGGCCGTCTCGAACTCCAAGTTGGCGATGATGCTATAGGCCGGCTTGCCGCCAAACGGGGTGCCCACGGCCTTCAACACGCGCCAGCCCTGGATGCCGAACGGCTTAAATTTCGCATCAACCAGCGGCATGTGCTTGGCCATGTAGTACTCAAGATCAAATGTCGCGTCGTCGACGTTCTCGTAAAGCACCGTGACCGTGGTTGCCATGCGCACCTCCCACCTTGAAGTCCCAATTGCAGCAAAGTGCGAATGCAAACGGTATGCCGGGTTATGTTTGGCTGCTTGGACTACGGGCTGACCCCTCTGCGCGACATCTATCTGCAGGAGTTATCGTCATGGCGCGTGTCTTCATCACCGGATCATCGGATGGGCTGGGCCTGATGGCCGCGAAGCTGTTGATGGAGCAGGGCCATAGCGTGGTGCTGCACGCCCGCAACAACGCCCGCAAGCGTGATGCCCTGGCCGCTCTGCCCGGCGCCGCCGCCGTCGCCGTGGGCGATTTCGCCAGCATCGCGCAGACCCGCGGCGTGGCCGACCAAGTCAACGCCCTCGGCACGTTCGACGCCGTCATCCACAATGCTGCGGTCGGCTTCCGGGAGCGCCGCCGGATCGAGACGGAGGATGGTCTCGCCCACGTGTTCGCCGTGAACACGCTGGCACCCTATCTGTTGACGGCGCTGATGCAACCGCCTCGGCGGCTGATCTACGTCAGCTCCGAACTGCACCGGCGCGGCGATGCGACCCTGGCAGATCTGAACTGGGAGGACCGGCCATGGCGCGGCAACCAGGCCTATTCCGACACCAAGCTGCATGACGTGCTGCTGGCCTTCGCCGTGGCCCGGCGCTGGCCTGCGGTGCGCAGCAACGCGCTGGAACCAGGCTGGGTGGCCACGAAGATGGGCGGTGCGCACGCGACCGGCGACCTGGACGCGGCGCCCCGAACGCAGGCATGGCTCGCCGCCAGCGATGACCCGGCGGCGGAGGGGACGGGCGGCTACTTCTTTCACATGAAGCCGCGCAAGCCGAGCGGCGCCGTGCACGACCCCGTGCGGCAAGACATGCTGCTGGCCGCCTGTGCGCGCTTCAGCGGTGTGGCGCTGCCCAATTTGTGAGTCCATCCTGCCAGCCCTTTGGGGCGCCTCCGGCTGGACGGTCGCGAGCTGGCGGCGCTATTGATAGACATCAACCGCATGGCCGGAACCGACTGGATGTCCGACTACGACCTCTACTATTGGCCGGTCCCGTTCCGCGGCCAGTTCATCCGTGCCGTCCTGGCCTATGCCGGCAAAACCTGGACCGAGGCCGACGCCGACACCATCTCCGCCCTGATGCAGGGCCGTGTCGCGCAGATGCCCGTCCCGTTCATGGGGCCGCCCCTGCTGACCGACAGGCAGGCCGGCTGCTCGATCGGCCAGATGCCGGCCATTGTGCTTCACCTGGGCGAGACGCTTGGCCTGATGCCAGCCTCCCCGGCTCTGCGTGCCATGACGATGAAGACGGTGAACGACGCCAATGACGTCATTGACGAGCTGACGCTGGACGGCGGCCGCGAGATGTGGACGGACCAACGCTGGCAGGAGTTCGTCCCGCGCCTGCAAAAGTGGATGTCCTTTTGGGAGGAGACCGGGCGCCGCCATGGCCTGACCGCCCAAGCTGGCTTCCTGCTGGGCGGTGAGGCGCCGGGCATCGCCGACGTTGTAACGGCCACGCTGTGGTCAACCATGGCCGAGCGTTTTCGGACGATCGAGGCACTCTTGCAGGAGGCGGCACCGATGACGGCCGCCCTGTCGCGACGAGTGTCTGCTCTCGCCCCGCTGGCCAAGCTGGCCGCCAAAGCGCGGCGGGATTACGGCGAGGCGTATTGCGGCGGCCAAATTGAAGCCTCGCTGCGCAAGGTTCTGAACGCTTAGCCCTGCCGCGTCCCCCCATGCCGAAACCGCGGCGGCAGGTCCCCCATAGCAAACATCGCGGCAGCGGCGCTGAAGCCCGTATCGGCCAATATGAGCGGGAATGGCAAACCGCGCGGGAGCGGCGCTAGAGTTGCACCGGCGGGGCTCGTCACCCGAATAATGCGGGCTTCTTGGGGGCGGAACAATCTGGCAGCCCGGTAACCGGAGCACTGACATGCTAAAACTAACTGGAAAAATCGCCGTCGTCACTGGAGGCAGCAGCGGGATCGGCCTTGCGGTCGCACAACGTTTGAGCAAGGAGGGCGCCCACGTCTTCATCACGGGTCGTCGTCAGGCGGAGCTTGACAAGGCTGTGGCACTCATCGGCGAACGCGCCGATGCCGTGCAGGGCGATGCCACGAGCATACCCGATCTTGATCGGCTTTATCGGACGGTGAAGGAAAGCAAGGGGAGACTGGACATCCTCGTCGTGAACTCGGGCTTCTCCGAGGCTGCTGCGCTCGACGACATCACCGAGACGCATTTTGATAAGACGTTCAACCTTAATGCGCGGGCAACCTTGTTTACTGTGCAAAAAGCTCTGCCGCTGATGACCGGCGGCAGCACGATTGTGCTGATCGGGTCCATCGCCGGCTCCATCGGCACACCCGGCTATGGCACCTATGGCGCTACAAAGGCGGCCGTGCGGTCCTACGCGCGCACCTGGACCAACGAGCTGGCTGGCCGGGGCATCCGGGTGAACACGCTGAGCCCTGGGCCGATTGACACGCCGATGATGGCCGGCACCACGGAAGAGGTGAGAAAGACGCTGAGCGGCATGATCCCACTCGGCCGCATGGGGAGGCCCGAAGAAGTTGCGGCTGCTGTGCTGTTTCTGGCTTCGGATGAGAGCAGCTTTATCGCGGGCGCGGAACTTTGCATCGACGGCGGAATGAGTCAGGTCTGACCCAGGCCGAACAGGGCAATGTGCCATAAGGGTTCAAGACAAGCATTTTTCGGACGTTGATCCGCCCCGACGTCCGCACCCAGGAACAAGGTGAGACAAGCCGCAACGAGGGCCCGCTCGTCCCTTGTATCCGCAAACTGCAAACTCCCTCAGCAGTTTAGAACAGCGCACGGACTTATGTTTCACTCCCTGGCGCCACATGTCTCGTGCCCTGCCCAAGCGTGGAGATCGTGCCCATGACGAACTATGGAAGGCAATATCTAGCCGATTCAGAGGTTGCGCAGATCCCGTTCGCCTCGATTGGCAAACACGTCCTGATTCATAGCCGTGTGAACCTAATCAACGTCGAAAATATTCATCTTGGTAGCAACATCAGAATCGATGCAGATGTCACCATTACGGCAAGCCAGCCCGTGAGACTTGGAGATTACATCCACATAGGTGCGCAATGCTACCTGGCCGGTGCGGCGGGTATCGTGTTGGAGGACTTCTCCGGACTTTCTCAGGGCGTAAAGATATACAGCGTGTCTGATGATTACTCAGGCGAGCATTTGACCAATCCGACCGTTCCGAGACGCTACCTCAGCGTCAACGAAGGTCAGGTAACCCTTGGTCGCCATGTCATAGTCGGAGCGGGCAGCGTGATCCTACCCGGCGTCGATCTGTCAGAGGGTTGCTGCGTCGGGGCTTTGTCACTTGTTTGTACGACCACCAAACCGTGGGGGGTTTATGCAGGAGTACCCGCAACCCGCCGCCGGGAGCGAAGTCAGAACCTGCTTCAGCTCGAAAGACTTTTGCTGATCCCGCCGGGTCAAAACGCTGACTTGTTTGAGCCACCTTCGGCGTTGTAGCGCACCGCGGCGTCGCGCGTAACGCCTGCCGCTCCATCCCGGCCAGCCATGCCGCCTCCGCCCGGGACATTATACACCCGGCTGGCAACGCGTCCTCGCATGAGAAGGCAGCAAGGCGGCAGCCCATTTCAAAATGTTCAGCCGAACCCAATCGTTATATGGGATCGCGATGACAGGTAGCTGAAGAAGCTCTTTGACGCGCCCTTCAACATCTCTTTGACTGCAATTGCTCCTAAGCGAGACAAGGCAGCGGGAACGCCAGGGTCGTCCGAAAAAAACCAAGAACGCCAAGGATGAGGATCAATGCTAGACGCCGCAGGTACGGCGAGCGATCTCGAAAGGGTCGTTATCCGCAAGCTGACCTACCGACTCTTTCCTTTCATCATCATCCTGACTATGATCAATTTTCTTGACCGCGTGAATATTGGTTTCGCAGCGCTGACGATGAACCGTGATCTCGGGATCAGCCCGTCCGCGTTCGGTCTGGCGGCTGGCGTGTTTTTCATTGGCTACGTGTTGTTTGAAATCCCAAGCAATGTCCTGCTGCACAAGGTCGGGGCCAATATATGGCTGTGCCGCATTATGGTGAGCTGGGGGATTATCTCCGCCTGCATGGCGTTTGTGAGCGGGCCCACGGGCCTGTACTCGATGCGCTTGCTCCTTGGCATTGCCGAGGCGGGGTTCATCCCTGGCATCACGCTCTACATCCTGCTTTGGGTGCCGCTGCGCCAGAGGGCGCGGCTAACTGGGCTTTGGATCCTTGCCACCCCGTTCGCCGGTATTCTTGGCGGGCCCGCATCGGGGCTGCTCTTGCAGCTTGATGGCGTGTGGGACCTGCACGGCTGGCAGTGGCTGTTCGTCGCGGAAGGCCTGCCCGCCATTGTTTTGGGCGTCATCACCTATTTTTATCTCACACCGGTGCCCAGTAAGGCCCGTTGGCTAACCGAGAACGAGCGCACGTGGCTGGTGGACCGGCTGAAGGCGGATGGGGAGGAAGTCCGCGGCAGCCCGCAAGGCGGGCATCTGCTCAGCCAAGCTCTGCTGAACTGGCGGGTCCTGGTTATCGGTCTGTTGTACGTGGGCATGAATATGGGTCTGTCGGGCATCAACAATTGGCTGCCCAGCATCGTCAAGACTTTTGGAATGCTCAGCAATCTGGAAGCGACCAGTCTCACGGCTGTGCCCTGGGCCTGCGCGGCCGTCGCGGCCGTGCTATGGGGGCGGCATTCGGACCGGCGCAACGAACGCTACATCAGCCTGGCCATCCCGCTTATCGTCGGCGCTGCCGGATTTGCCGCGAGCGCCTACACGAGTTCGCCGTTCATCGGCATCGTGAGCCTGTCTGTCGCCACCATGGGCATCATCGCCGGCTATGCCGTATTCTGGGTGATTCCGGGCACGTTCCTGAGCGGCATGGCGGCCGCAGGGGGCATCGCGCTCATCAACAGCATGGGCAATCTGGGTGGATTCCTGGCGCCGTTCACCATCGGGTGGATCAAGCAGGAGACCGGGTCGTTCACCTACGCCCTTCTTGTCTTGGCAGGGGCATTGGCGGCGGCCGGTTTGATAGCCCTGCTCATCCGTCCGGCCCGCCCCAGCCTGCCGAGTCACCTGGCGTCCGAAGCCGTTCCGGCAAGCGCCCCGCCCCGGACTGCCTGACAGCCAACTAGCAAAATCAATCAGGGAGGATTGCATGGTCTACCAATTCAAAATGAGCGCTGCCGCGATTGCCGGTGCACTGACCTTTGCCGCCGCGCAGTTGGCATCATCGCAGGCGCAGACCCCGGCTTCCCCGCAATATGTCGTGACATACGGGGAGCTGGCGCCTGACGTGCAAGCGCAACAAAGCGGGAGTTACTTGCTGGCGGAGCTGACCCGGCTCGCCAAAAGCAGCGGCGCTCAATACTTCAGCGTGAACACGGAGATAGATCGCCCGAACTTCTTCACCCTGGTCGAGATCTGGCAAACCGCAGCGGAGTACTCCGCTTTCACCAGCGCCAGCAATGTCCAGAAGACGCTCCAATACCTGCAACCGCTGCTGCTTGCCCCGCTCGATGAACGGGATGGCAACTTGGTCACGGCGGCGCCCGCGGAGTGATGTTCTCCACCCTACGTTTTGACAATGACAGCACTGGAATAGCCAATGAGAACCCTACGCATCACTTTGGCACTTGCCGCCGCCCTGTTCGCCGCTGGGCCAGCCCAAGCCGAGCTGCAGGGGCCGATTATTGTCGTGACCCATGTCGATTTCATCCCGACAAATCTCGCTGCGGGCTTTCCTGCCCTTCAGCAATTCGCCCAGCAAAGCAAAAGCGACCCGGGGGTGATATCGTTCACTCTCATCACGTGGGCGCCGACGACGAACCACTTCCAGCTCATCGAGGTGTTCGACTCGATGGCCGCGTTCAATAACCACGTCCAGGCTGCCCACACAAAAGCGTTCCGCGCAGCGATCCAACCGAACATCGGTGCGCTCTACGATGAGCGCATCTACTCGTTCACAGACGTGTCGGGCGCGCGCTGACTGCCGAATAATATACGTAGGAGGAACTCGATGGCACATGGTGGCTACGTGATCTTGGCTTGGTTCAAGCCGCACGGTGCCGACAAGGAGGCCTTCGCCCGGATTATGCGGGACGAGGCGGCGAAGGTCCGCTCGAGCGGCAGGGCGCGCCAGTTTGAGTTCCACGCGTCTGCTGACAGCGACGCCGAGTTCCTGCTCTACGAGGAGTTTGCCAGCCAGGCTGACTGGCAAACCCACCATGATGCCCCGGCCACGGCCGAGCATCGCGCCATGATTGGCCCAATGCTCGCGGAGCATGGCCGTTCGGTCTGGTCGCAGATTGAAAGCTTTGTCAAGCAGGATGCGGTGCCCGGCCACAGTACTCGCGTGATGTTCCGCATGGAGCCCGCTTCGGTGCAGCCCATGTTGGGCGAAATGGCGAAAGACGTGGCGAGCGCCGCTGGGATGGTGCGTTTCGACTTGAACGAGAACGTGGACGATCCGGGCGCCTTTGTGATTTGTGCCCGGTGGGTGGACCGGGCGGCTTGGCAGGCCCACCAAACCGACCCTGACTACCTGGCGTTCCGGGAGCGTACGGCGAGCTTCTACGCGACCAAGCCGGAGCGGACGCTGTGGCGTCCGCTGCGATGATGGACTGCGACGACCGATGCTGACGCTGCGGCGCCGCAGTCCGCTCAACATCGGCGACTTCGAACGTTTGGCGCGCCGCCGGCTGCCTCGGATTTTGTTCGAGACCATCGAGAGCGGGGTGGAGGACGAGCTTTGCCTCCAAACCAATCGCCAGGCGTTCCGGCAGCATCGCCTGGTGCCGCGCGCCTGCAACGACGTTGCCATGCGCAGCCAGGCTACCAGGCTGTTCGGGGTGGAGCACCAGGCGCCATTCGGCGTCGCCCCGACTGGGATCGCGGGCACATTCCGGCGTAATGCGGAGCTGTTCCTTGCCCGCGCGGCGGCAGCGGCCGGTGTGCCCTTCATTCTCTCGGGGGCCTGCATGGTCCCGCTGGAAGCCGTTGCCGCCATCTCGCCCGGAACGACATGGTTCCAACTCTACCCGGCGCGCGACCAGGCCATCGCGACGGCAATGGTCGGCCAAGCCGAGGCCGCCGGCGTGGCGGGGTTGGTGCTGACCATCGACAACCCGGTCTCCCCCAATCGCGAGCGGGACAGGCGCAACGGCTTTTCCCTGCCGTTGCGCATGCCTTTGCCGATGCTGATCGAGGCGCTGAGACATCCGGCGTGGATCGCGCGTTATTTGCTGGATGGCGGGCTGCCGATGATGGAGATGTGGCGGCCGCACGCCCGCCCCGGCGCGGGAGCGGGCGAGGTCGCGCAGTTCTTCCGGTCCCAGAGTCCCACCATACAGACCTGGCGCGACCTGGAGAGGTATCGCCGCACATGGCCGAGGAAGCTGGTGCTCAAGGGCGTCATGCACCCGGACGATGCCGTACGGGCTGCCAATCTGGGCTTTGATGGGATCATCATCTCCAATCACGGCGGCAAGGCGCTCGACCGGGTGCCGTCCCCGTTGGACATGTTGCCGGCGATCCGCAGCGCGGTGCCGGCCAGGGTTGCCATCATGATCGATGGCGGGATTCGCCGCGGGAGCGATGTCGTCGTGGCGCGCTGCCTGGGTGCGGACTTCGTGTTTGCCGGGCGTGCCACGCTTTACGCGGTGGCGGCGCGCGGTCAGGCGGGCGCCAATCAGGCGATTGCAATGCTGAAGGATGAGATCGACCGTACCCTTGCCCTGGTTGGCTGCGCCAGCTTCGCCCGGCTCGGTTCCGAGTTCCTCTACGATGTGCCGGATAACACCGGGCCAGCCGCCCCGCGGCCCACGCTGGCCGCCGCCCGCACCCTTGCGGGATAGTGCCGCAGTGGTCAGCCGCTGTGCTGGTAGGGGCTGCGTTCTGCCGCCACGATGTCGGCGATTAGTCCCCGTATCAGGATGTGCGCCTTGGAAAGCGGCCGTTTGGCCGATCGGACGACGGCCATCGTCATGAGCACTTCCGGCTCCACGATCAAGCGGGCCATGATGCGGCCCGAGGCGATGTGGCGTTCGACCGCACCATGTGGCAGCACCGCACAGGCGATGCTCTGCTCGACCATCGCCACGATGGTGCCGATCGCACCGATTTCATAGCGGACGGACAGCTCTAGCCCGGCCTGCCCGGCGAGCGCCTGTAAGCGTTGGCGAAGATGGTGCGGGTGGCCTGGTATCACGAGCGGATGTTGGCACATTTCAGCCAGCGTGATGGTCGGAGCCTCCCGTAGGAGCGTCTTGCCATGAAGGAAGACGGCATTCTCTTGAAACAACACGTCGCTGATAACGTGATCCGGCTTCTCGGTCGACGTGTAGAGCAGCCCGAAATCGATGCGCTCGTTACGGACCCAGTCAAGCAGGGTGGCCGTCATTGCCTCTTGCACCTCGATGCGCAAGTCCTGGAGCTCGGCTTCGCAGCGCTGCATCAGCCGAACCACGATGGATGCGTGAGTGCTCGGGGTGATCCCGACCTTGACGGTTCCGCTCGCGGGCCCTTCGAAATCCCGCACCGCCTGGGTTGCGTCCTGCAATTGGGCCAGGATCGTAACGGCGCGCTCTTTCAACAGGCTGCCGGCCGGCGTCGCCTCGACACCCCGGCTGTGACGCGACAGCAACTGGGTGTGCAGCTCGTCCTCTAGCTTGCGGATTTGCATGCCGAGGGCCGGCTGTGCGACATGCAGCACCTCTGCCGCCCGGCTGAAACTTCCGAGTTCGACGATGCGGACGAAGTAACGCAATTGACGAACATCCACACGCCACCCCCGTTTTTGTCAGATTGTAGCATCTCCGCCGCCGTCGTGGGAGCCTCCCGGATAGCAGCTTGCTCTAGCCTGCTAGAACGAGCGTCCCGTATCGGATTCAGGGCGCCGGCCGTAGCACGTCGCCGACAAGCGGGAGTGAGACAATGCTGGATGTGCCAGGAGCAGGTGGCGCAGGGCTGCGCGGCCTGGGGCCCGGTGCACGATGCCGCGGCCCCGCGTGAGGCGCTGGTGGCGGTGCATGCCGGGCAGCCGGCGCTCGTGGACGTGCGCGGGGCCTAAGGCTTCAGCGCGGACACGACCGCCGCGCTGAACCGGGATAGCACCGCGGGGTTCCAGGCTTGGCGCCGGGTCAAGCCGCTGGAGCGCGCACGGCTCCTGAGGGAGGCGGCCACGATCAAATTGCCACCGTCACGCCAGCCCGGCGCAGTTGCAGTGTGCGTAAGCAGACGAATACGGCCGCAAGCACCGGCAGCAGCGCCATTGCACCGAGGACCTCTCGCGCCCCCCAGCCCTGCCGCAACATCAGGCCGACGAGCAACGGACTGCAGACCTGACCGAAACGGCCCATGCCCATTGCCCAGCCGACGCCGGTCGCGCGGATGGCGGTGGGATACGATATGGCGGCAAGGGCGATCCCGCCCGAAGCGCCCAGCAGCACCGTCACGCCCAGCAACGCCATGCAGAGGGCGGATAGCGTGGCGGACGAGGCAACCGATCCCATGATGGCCAAGGTCACGGCACCGAGCCCGAAGGCAGGCACGAGCACGAATGCGCCAAATCGTTCCACCAGCCGCCCGGCGCTCGCCATTCCGGCCACGCCGACGAAGTTGTTCAGCCCGACCAGCAGGGCGGCCGTCGAGAGCGACAGGCCGCTTGACCGGAACAGCGTCGGGCTCAGCAGCACGATGATCGTGGTGGTGCCGAATGCTGCGAACATGATCAGCCATAGCAGCACAGTGCCGGTTGCGCGGCCTTGCGTGAACAGCGTCCGCAGCCCGGCTCCTACAATCGTCTCGGCGTCTGCAGCGAGCCGAGTGGCCTGGCCGACGAGGGTCCGGTCCAGCTTCTGGATGATTGCCATGGCGCGGGGCGACGCAGGGTCGCGCGTGACAAGGTAGCCGACCGACTCCGGCAGCATGAACAACATCAGGGTGGCAACCACCAGGGGAAGGCCGCCGCCGATGTAGAACACCGCCGGCCAGCCCAACGCAGGGATGACGGTTGCGTTGAGCAGGCCGCCCAGGCTCGCCCCGAGCGGATAGGCGGCCCACAGCATACTGGCCAGCATGGCGCGCTTGGACCGCGGTGCGTACTCGGCGCAAAGCGTGATGAAGCAAGGCGTGGCGCCACCCAGCCCGAGGCCGCCGAGAAAGCGGATCAAGAGCAACTCCGGGAAGGTCTGTGCGACGGCGGTCAACAGAGTGAAAACCGATAGCATCAGCACCGAAACGACCAGCATGCGCTTGCGGCCGAACCGGTCGCCCAGGCCGCCGAATGTCAAGGCTCCGACCGTGGCGCCCAGCAGCCCAGCGGAGAAGGCCGGGGTGAACGAGCCCATCGCCATGCCGAACTGCTGCGCGATAAGCGGCCCGGCAACGCCGATCGATTGGCTGTCAGCCCCGTCCAGCAGCGCCGCGAGCGCGCATAGCACGAACACCAGCCACTGCAGACTTGCCATGGGCCGGTCATCAATCAATCTGGTGACGTTGATGGTCCGGGTGTGTGCCATCTCGCCTATCACTGATGATCCCCTGTGGTTTGTTCTCGTTTGACCAACCAGGCGTTATGCAGGGTTCAAGCAGAGCGGCGCTGCGCCGCCCGGCTCTTCCACAAGTCCCACGGACGTTGCACCTGGCCCTCGACCCGGTCGACGCAAGCGCGACCCTCCGCTCCCATGAAATTCGGGACGTGAGGAACGCCCATTGCGCCACCAAACGTAGCCATCAGGCCGGGTCCTCCATGTATTGGTAATTTTGCCGGCAAGTGGGCTGGTGCCCTGCTACTTGCCGGTCACAGCGGGGCAGCCACCTTGGTCGAGCGGGCGGAATGCTTCATTGGCCGGGATTTTCGCAACCACGTCATAGTCGTCATACGGGCCTTTGGATGCGGCAGGCGCTTTGACCCGAAACAGGTACATCGCGTGGACGGCGCGCCCGTCTGGCCGGATCGTGGTCGGCCCGAACAGCGCGTCATCAACCGGCGCCGCCTCCATCTTCGCGACCACCGCTTTGCCGGAAGTACTGCCGGCAGCAGCGGCGGCGCGCAGGTAGGCCAAGGTTTCGGAATACACCCCGGCATGGTTCATCGTCGGCATCCGGCCACCGTCGCGGACGGCGAAGCGCTTGCTCCAGGCGCGTGTGGCGTCGTTCAAATCCCAGTAGAACGCCTCGGTCAACAGCAATCCCTGGGCGGTTTGCAGGCCCATCGCCTGCACGTCGGTCAGAAACACCAGCAGCCCGGCCATCCGCTGCGTGCCGCCGCGTCCAATGCCGAACTCCGCCGCCTGCTTGACGGTGTTCACGACATCGTCGCCGGCGTTGGCGGTGGCGATGATGTCGGCCCCGGAGGATTGCGCCTGCAACAGAAAGGACGACAGGTCGGCGGTGCCGAGCGGCGCCCGCACGTCGCCCAACACCGTCCCGCCAGCCGCCCGGATCACGGCGCTCGCGTCGCGCACCAGGGAAGCGCCGAGCGCGTAGTCGGACCCGATGAAGAACCATTTGGTGCCCGGCTTGGTCAGCGCCCGCGCGGTTCCGTTCGCCAGCGCCCAGGTATCAAACGTCCACTGCACGGTGGTGGGGGCGCATTGCGCACCCGTCAAGTCAGACGTGGCAGTGCTGGACGCCAGGAAGGCGCGGTCCTTCTCCCGCATCACCTGGTTGACCGCCAGGGCGACGGCGGAGTTTGGAACGTCCACCACCGCGTCCACGCCGTCCCGGTCGACCCAGGCGCGGGCGATGGCGGCGCCGATATCGGCCTTGTTCTGGTGATCCGCGGACAGGATTTCGACCTTCGGCGCGTCCGGCCCGGCGGCGGCGGCGAAATCCTCCGCTGCCATTTGCGCCGCGATCACCGATCCCTTGCCCGACAAATCGGCATACGGGCCCGACATGTCGTTCAACACGCCGACCTTGATGGTGGGCGGCAACTGCGCTGCAACGGAGGCCGGCAGCAAGCCCGTTGCGCACAGCACCGCGGCGGCCATAACGCGGTGCCCCGTGCCCGCCATGCCCCGGCCGCTCAAGCGGCCGCGCGGTGCGCGTCCGCCGAGGTTTGCCGGCTGCCGCCATAAAGCCAGGCCAGCAAGTCGTACCAGTCGGAGGCTGTCTTTGCCCGCATCACGGAGTTGCGCAGCGCCGCATGCGCACCGCTCGGGTGATAGATGTGCTCGCCAATGGCACGGGATTGCAACTGCACCCGGGCCGTCCGCAGCACGCGCCGGGCGCGGTATGCCTCCAATGCGGCGTCCAGCCGACCGGGATGGGCGGCGACCTCCTCGGCCAGCGCGACGCCATCCTCCATCGCCATGCAGGCGCCTTGGGCAAAGTATTGCAGCGTCGGGTGCGCAGCGTCGCCGAGCAGTGCCACATGGCCGTCAACCCAATGCTCGACCGGGTCCCGATCGCAGAGCACCCAGTATTTCCAATCCTTGCCGTGGCGGATGATCTCCTGCGCCCGGGGATGCACGTGCTCGAACCCGCGCATGACTTCCGCCTCGGAACAAGGCTTGCCGGCCACGGGCTCGGGGGCATGATTGTGGTAAGTCACCACCAGGTTGAAGACCTTCCAGTCCGACAGCGGGTAGTGAACGATGTGGCATTTCGGCCCCGCCCACAGAGTGGCCGCGTTCCAGCGTAGATCCTCTGGCATCATTTCCGTCGGGATCACCGAGCGGTAGGTGGTGTGACCTGACACGCGAGGCGGGCCATCACCGACCATCTGGCTGCGGATGTTGGACCATAGCCCGTCCGCCCCGACCAGTGCCTTGCCGTAGATGATCTCGCTCGATTTGAGCCGGACCATCACCGCGGTGCCGTCCTGCTCATAGCCGGCAACCTCGCACCCCGTGCGCAGCGCGATATGGTCGCTCTGGCGGCAGGCGCGTAGGAACACGCCGTGCAGGTCGCCGCGGTGGATGACGGCGTAGGGATTGCCGAAGCGCTGGCGAAACGGCGCATCCAGCGGGATGTGCGTGATTGCTTCGCCCGACATCGCGTCCATCAGCCGGAGCTGGTCGATGAACACGGCCATGGCGCGGGCGGTGTCACCGATGCCCAACTCGTCAAAGCAATGGAACGCGTTGGGCCCAAGCTGAATGCCGGCGCCGATCTCCCCCATAACCGGCGCTTTTTCCAGCACCAGCACCGACTCCCCCCTTCGAGCCAGGCCGAGCGCGGCGGCAAGGCCGCCGATCCCTCCACCGGCGATGATGAACGGCAAGTCCCTCGCTGCTGACATGGCTTCGTCCTTCGCTAAAGGGTTGAGTTAAGGGGTCCGGGCGGCTCGGCGGGCCGCAGCGGGGCATCGCCAAGCACGCCGCTTCGGTTCCGGCAGGTATGCGGCCGCTTGCTGCTCGCCACGGCGACGCTAGTGCGGATTTGATGCGCCGCAGCATTCCCGCAATGCAAGGCGATGCAAATCCGCCGGCGTGCTGCGCTGCGATAATAACCATCAAGGATCAAGCGGCGACTCCCCCACGCGAGGCCTAGTCAAGCATTTGAGGAGTTGACGCTAAGATGAAAGAGGGCATACGGTCAATCCAAGAATATGGAGACATCCATGGACACCCACATCACGGATACACCGGAGCGGCTTGCCTTTTACGACCGGATCGGCCGCGACAATCTCACCCCACTGTGGACCTCGCTGGCCAACCTGGTCACGCCCGAGCCGCGTAGCCCCTGCCAGCCCGCGTCGTGGCGGTTCAACACCATCCGTGCCGCGATGATGGAGGCTGGCGGGCTGATTACCGCCAAGGAGGCCGAACGCCGGGTGCTGGTGCTGGAGAACCCCGGTCTGCGCGGACAGTCGCGCATCACCACCGACCTGTACGCCGGCGTGCAACTGGTGCTGCCTGGCGAAGTGGCGCCGGCCCATCGCCACACGCAATCCGCCCTGCGCTTCGTGCTGGAGGGCAGCGGCGCCTATACCGCAGTGAACGGCGAGAAGACCATCATGCACGAGGGTGACTTCATCATCACCCCGCCAATGGCCTGGCACGACCACGGCAATCCCTCGCCGGACCCAATCTTCTGGCTAGACGGCTTGGACATCCCCGTGGTGTCGTTCCTCGACGCCTCGTTTGCCGAGCACCTGGAGGTGGACGAGCAGCCCATCACCCGGCCGGTCGGCGACAGCGACGCGCGCTATGGCGCCAACCTGCTGCCGGTGGACCACGCGGGCGGCGGCGGCTCCTCGCCCGTGTTCAACTACCCGTACGACCGCACGCGGGAGGCGCTGGAGCGCATGCGCCGCATGGGAGAATGGGATGCCTGCCACGGGCTGAAGATGCGCTACACCAACCCAATCACCGGCAACCACGCCATGGCCACGATGGGCACCTTCGTGCAGCTCCTGCCAGCCGGGTTCACCACCAGCGCCTACCGCGCCACCGATGCGACGGTGTTTGCCTGTATCGAGGGTGCCGGCCGCAGCGTCATCTCGTCTCGTTCGGGCGGGGACGATTTCGTGGTGGAATGGGGCAAGCGGGACCTGTTCGTCGTTCCATCCTGGCACAGGGTCCGCCACGAGGCCGGGGGGGACAGCGTATTGTTCAGCTTCTCCGACCGGCCGATCCAGCAGGCGCTGCACTTGTTCCGGGAGGATCGCGGGAATGCCTGATTACGTTCTGCCGCCACCCGTGCCGGCCAGCGTGGCCGTCGACGGCACTGGTGCGCGCTTCCCGGTCCGGCGCATCATCTGCGTCGGGCGGAACTACGCTGCGCATGCACGCGAGATGGGTCGCGATCCGGATCGCGAGCCGCCGTTCTTCTTCCTCAAGCCTGCCGACGCAGCCGTCGACGGCGGCGCCACCGTGCCCTATCCGCCGCTCACGGAGAACCTCCACTACGAAATCGAACTGGTGGTGGCGATCGGAACCGGCGGTGCCGATATCTCGCCGGACAGCGCGCTCGACCACGTGTTCGGCTATGGCGTCGGCATCGACCTGACGCGCCGTGACCTGCAGCTCGCCGCGCGTGACCAGGGCCGGCCGTGGGATTGGGGCAAGGGCTTTGATCTTTCCGCACCCATCGCGCCGCTGCGCACCGTGGCGCAGGCGGGCCATCCGGACGCGGCGCGCATTTGGCTGGCGGTGAACGGCACCGTGAAGCAGGACTCCGATATCGCCAAGCTGATCTGGCCGGTGCGCGACGTCATCGCGATCGCGTCGCAGTCAATGGCGTTGCAACCCGGCGACCTCATCATGACGGGCACGCCGGAAGGCGTCGGCGCTATCAAGCCCGGCGACGTGGTCACGGGTGGTATCGATGGCCTTGGAGAGATCACCCTAACCATCGGCGCGAGACCCGCCCAAACACGGGTGGCATGAGACGGGGTCGTGGTCACAGGGATTGGGTTGACAGGTGCGGTTAGGGGCGCCTGTCCTCTCAGCGGCAGCGGAAGTTAGGCGGGCGTTTTTCGTGAGGGCGGCCACGCCCTCGGAAATCCTCCGACGAGCGCAATCCTCAGAGCGCCCGGCTGCGCCGTAACAGCATTCTCGCGTCGTTCAGCCGAAATGCTGCATCAGCCAATCGCGGATCGCCTGGCCGGCAATCGGCCGGCCGGAGGGTTCGCCGGGCTGCAGGGCTTGGCCGTGATGGTCGCCCCGTATGCGTAGCCGCTGCTTGTCAGCCCGCGGGATGGCGCTCCATATCCGCTCGGCATCAGCCGGAAAGACGACGTTATCGCCGGTATACTCCATAAAGAGACAAGGCTGATGGATGCTGGCCGCGGTCCGTTGCAGGTTGGCCCGCGAGCTCAAGCCGGACCAGGTAGACAGCCAGGCTTCGGGTGTGCAGAACCGGGCGAAGCCGACCACGCCGTAGTTGCTGGTGAACGGGTCGCGGCTCCAGACGGAGCCGACGGCGCGATCAGATGGATCAATGGCGAGGTCCCAGCAACGCAGATCGGCATCCGTCCGCCAGACCGTCATCGCCGGGGAGTGCGCGCCGGCAACCCGGTCAGCCTGGGCGCCACTTCCCTTGAAACGCCGCCGCGCCGCCAGACGGTCCGCAATCATCGTGCGCGCCTTGGCATCCAGCCGCGCCACCCGCTCGGTTTGCGCGGCGCGATACCGCTCGAGGAAGGCAGCCTGGTAATGCGAGCCGCCCGGACCATCGCGGTAGCCATTGGCGGCTGCCAAGAAGTCCAGTTCTGGGATGGTCGCGACCGGGTCACCCTCATCCGCCACGGCGGGGTCAATGCCGTTCTGCAAGGTGATGCCCTGCCCTGGATGCGGCGCGATCAGCACGAGGCCGTCGACAACCGGCAAGTCGGCGTCTCGCAGCCCGGTCGGGCGGCCGCCGGGCGTGCGCTCCAGCCGGTCGGCCGGCGCCAATTGCGACTGCTCGTTGTAGAAGCCATACAGGCTCGAACCGCCCGAGTTGCCGACCAGGATCACCCGGCGGAACCCTTCCCTGCGAAGGAACGCCACTCCAGCGGCCACATCGAGCAGCGCCGTCTCATGCTCCAGCCGCAGGTCGGAGCCAACGGAACGTGATGTTTGGGTGAACACCGAGCGCCCGGACTGCAAAATTTCGGGGATGAGATAGTGGGTGGCGAGAAACTCGCGCGGGTGCATGATGCACAGCGCCGTGTCCGATGCGCCATTGCGGTAGAGGAAGCCATTCACCGCCGCGCCGTCGGCCGTCCGCAAAGGGTGGACGGACACGGCGGTTTCGGGCGCGAGCGCGCCCATGGTCCATCCGGCATTGCGAAATCCTGCTGTCGGCTGATCGGCCATAGAACAGCCCCCCTTGGTGTCGTTGCTTGCAGGCTACCGTTCTGTCCCAACTGTCACAAGACGATAGTGCCGATTGTTTGACGGCTTCGTCTAAGACGCAGGCAGGCGTCTCCTCTAGCCCGCTGTGCCTCGTCACTTGCGTCTAGACCTTGACATTCCCGTCTGAACACGTCTTGCTGCACCATCCAGGAAGTCAGGAAGCGGGTCCAAGAATGGGTGTCTCTGAAACTCAGCCGGTCCTCCGCGGAGTGGACCACACTGCGCGCCCGACATGGAAGCTGCGCGAGACGGTGGAGTTTTACCGCGACAAGCTTGGCCTGCCGCTTGTACACGCGATCACCGCCAAGGGTTGGGGGCGTGAAAAGGAGCAGCACGCGGACTTCATCCATTTTTTTTTCGACGCCGGGCGGGGTGCTACAATCGCCTTCTTCTACTACTTCGGCACCGACCAACCGGATGAGCTTCGCGTTCCCCGCGGCTATATGGGGATGGCGAACCACACGGCCTGGAGCGTCGACACCGAGGAAGAACTGCTCGGCTGGCACGCCAAGCTCGAGGCGGCGGGCATCCGGGTCAGCCAGTCGATCAAGCACGAAATCCTTGAATCGATCTATTTCCGCGATCCAAACGGCTATCCGCTCGAAATCACCCGCTCTTTGCGTGACATGGAACGGTTGGACGCGGTCGACGCCGAGTTGACCATCGCTGCGGCGCTCGAGCTCGAGGCCAATGGACGCTGGAACGGGATCGAGAGCCTGTGGCGTGCCAAAGCGGCGCTGGTGCGCCAGCATCAGCATGACGTGGCCGAGGCGGGTGCGTGAGCGGCTTCTTCGTTCTTGACGTGCCTGAGTTCATGCCCCTGACGCGGGCGGCCGAACGGATTGCCGACGTTGTCGTTCACCCGGCACTCGGCGGCTACCGTTTCGTGCAGTTCAGCGGCGCCATCGACATCCGGCGACAGGACACGGGGCTGAACGAGGCGGTCTGGTTCGGTTGCCTGACCGGGGGCTTGGATGGCAAGATCGCCCGCTTCGATCGTGACATGATCCGGCTCGTGGAAACGAACGAGCCGGTCTAGGGCCTGGTCGCTCCGCCGCCTCAGCGCCGGCGTTTGCGCGCGTGCTTGCGGCCGATCTGCTCAATCAGGTCGAGCTTTCCACGAACCGCGCTCACCAGTGATTGCAGGTCATCGGTTCGGCCGGTGGCCGCAGCACGGCGCACCGAGGCGACGGCCAGGTCGGCAATCCGCTCAGCCACGTCCTTGCGGTCGAGCTCGCCCTCGGGAGAGAACCACCACGCCGTCCAGTTGCACATACCGAGGATTGCGAAGGCCGCGACCCGGGCGTCCACCGGACGGAACTCGCCATCATGCGCTCCCTCCTCGATCAGCTTCGTCATTTGGGCGAGCACGCGCCGCTTGGTGTCGCGGTGAACTTTGGCCAGGTCCTCCGGCAACTCGAGCTCGCTGCGGTCGACCAGCTTGAAATGGGTGTGCGGGTCCGTGACCCACATCACCAATTGCCGTGCCGCCTCGGCCAGGCGCTCGGTGTGGGTCTGGCCCGGCGTGCCGTCCAGCTTGGCGAAGATTGACGTCGTGCGTTGCGTGACGCCCCGGATCAGCGCATCGAGCAGCGCCTCCTTGCTGGGAAAGTAGTAGTACATCGAGGTGCGGCTTAGCCCGACCTCGCTGGCGATGTCCTGCAGGCTGGTGGCCGCGAAGCCGCGTGCGGCGAACAGGGCGGCTGCCTTGTCGAGCACCTCCACGGTCAGCACATCGCGCCGGGGCCCGTTGCGCTCCCCGCCCTGGCGGACTGCCGCCGCGGGCTTGGACGGGTTTGATGGCTTGGTTGGCATGAGCCCTACCTGCCAAGGCGGCAGACGCCGGGTCAAGAGCGGTTTGCTGCACGGGCGAACAGATCGACTCTTGCGTTGAAAAGTCGACGCAGCTCCCGTAGCAGTAGTCGAGGACCGAGGGACTTCGACCATGGCGTTGATCGACGCGCACCACCATTTCGCGCCAAACGGCAAGGACAACGAGGGCCGGCTCTGGACTGTGGCGGGATCGCTGGACGAGATGGACCGCAACGGTGTGGACGCTGCGATTGGCAGCCTCCCGCCGGTGGGCGATGGCGGACCGGACCGGGCCCGCGCCTGGAACGAATGGGGCGCCCGGCTGTGTGGCGATCATCCCGGCAGGCTGGGGCTGTTTGCGACGTTGCCGCTGGGTGCCATCGATGACGCGGTGGATGCGCTGGCCTACGCGCTGGACGTGCTGCATGCGGACGGCATCGGGTTGCCCACCAGCTTCGGGGATATTTGGTTGAGCGACGAGCGGTTCGAGCCGCTGCTGGCGGAGATGAACCGGCGGCGGGTCGTGGTGTTCGTCCATCCTTATGCCACGTCCAACTGCCGGGCGGTGGGGCAGGGGTATGGCGGCGGCTTGGTCACCCCACCCTGGCTCGAGTTCCCCACCAACACCGCACGTTTGATCCTGGGCCTGCTGGTGCGCGGGGTGAACCGGCGCCACCCCGGCATACGCTGGATCTTTGCCCATGGCGGGGGAACCATGCCGTTGCTGCTGGGCCGGGTCGCCGGGTTTGACGGCTGGGATAGCGTCGGGCCGCAGACGCTGGCGCGGCTGTTTCCCAGCGGCATCCACGCTGGGTTCGCCGATTTCTATTACGAGTGCGCCCAAGCGTACGCTCCGGAGAGCTTCGCGCTGCTGCAGCACCTGGTGCCGGCCTCGCACCTGCTGTTCGGGAGTGACTACAGCTATTTTCCAGTCGCCCACAGTGTGCATGCGCTGAGGGCGTTGAACCTGCCGGATGACGGCGTGGCGAAGAGCAATGCCGCAGCGCTGTTCCCACGCTTGGCCGCCGGCGTCAGCTCATGATGGGCTGACGGGCCGGCCTCGTCCTCTCCACCAAATCCGCAAACTCGGGATCTAGCCGCCGCAGCCGCTCGTCGCTGACTCTGCCGGTGCGCTTCATGAAATGGTAGGCGAACGTCACCGCATCAAGTTGCATCCGCTCGTCCACGGTTTCGTACCAGAGGATGCTCTTCATCGCTGCGTCCTGAAACGACCCGGCGCCGCTGCGGCGGTTGCGCTCGAACAGTGCGAAGGTGGCTGGCACGTCATTGCCGCACTGCTGCAAGGCATCCGCCAGCGCAATCGCGTCCTGCAGCGCCATGCGGGTGCCCGACCCGATCGACGGGTGCACGGTCTTCAGGGCGTCGCCGATCAGCACGACGTTGCGGTGATGCCAGCGGTGACTGGTGACGAATTCGGGGTTGAACCAGAGCGACCGATTGGACACCAGAGCGTGCCCGTCAAGCTGCTCGCGGAAGATGCCCTCGCAGATTGCCCGGCTTTCGCCGTCCGACGCGCGGTCAAGCCCCGCGTCTCGCCAAGTCTGCTCCGTGCACTCGATGACGAAGGTGCCCATGGCCGGCGAGAACCGGTAATTATGTGCGATGAAGGTGCCGTATTGCGTCGCCTGGAACACGAGGCCGACGGACTCCAGCCGCTTGGTGGTGCCATACCAGACCCACTTGTTAAGCCGCTTCTCCTTGGTGGCCCCGAAGTGCTCGTTCAGCGTGGTGCGCAGCCAACTGTTCACGCCGTCCGCCCCAACGACCATGTCGTAGTGATCAAGGATGGAGAGATCGTGGACCGGCTGTTCGAAGTGCAGCCGCACGCCTTCGGCCGCGGCATTGGCCTGCATCAGTTCCAGCAGCTTAACCCGGGCGATACCGAGGAAGCCGTTGCCCTTGAGCGGGATGGCCACTCCCTTGTGCACCAGCGTGATGCGGTCCTGTGCTTCGGCGTGGCTGCGGATGCTGGCTTGCAGGCCGGGATCGACGTCGTTGAGGATATCAAGGGCGACATCAGCCAAAACAACCCCGAAGCCGTAGGTGGCGCGGGCCGGGTTTTGCTCGAAAACATCGATCTCGTGACGGGGATCGGCCTGCTTGGCAAGCTTGGCGAACAGGAGCCCACCTGGCCCACCGCCGGCGATCGCGATACGCATGACCTCTCCCTCGAACAACCGTCACATCCGTCTAGACGTTGACACGTTCGTCGGAGAATGCCAAGGCTTCACGTCAAGGGGAGGCGGTTGCGGCCGATCCCGACCAAAACAACGCGCAAACAGCGCCGATGGGAGGGAAGCGCGGTGGCGGACGCAATCGGTCTCAGTCTGGACGAGGCGATTGATGGGCAGCAAATCCGCCGCTCATCCATCGTCCTGCTCGTCGTCGCGACTTTGGCGCTGCTCAGCGACGGGTTCGACCTTGCATCGATCGGCTATATCGGCCCCGAACTGGTGAAATCCTGGCATGTGACGCGGACGGAGCTGGTGCCGGTCTTTTCCGCAGGTATTTTCGGCCTGCTGGTTGGCGCACCTTTGCTTGGCTTCGCCGGTGACCGGCTTGGCCGCAAGACGGCGATCCTGATTGGGCTTGGGCTGGTCGGCGGGTTTACTCTTCTCACGCTCGCCGCGACGAACCTAATCCAGTTCGCTGCCTTGCGCTTTCTCACCGGCATGGGGCTCGGCGGGCTGATCCCGAACGTTGTCGCCCTGGTGGCTGAAGCCGCACCGAAGCGGCGGCGCGGCATGTTCGTGGTGATCGTCAATTTCGGTATCCCGGCCGGGATTTCACTGCCCGGCCTGGTCGCCGCGGCGCTGGTGCCGTCGTATGGCTGGCCCGTGTTGCTCCTGGCTGGCGGAGTGCTGCCTCTGGCGGTGGCGGCGCTGGTTGCGGCGTCCACGGCGGAGTCGGTGCAATACCTCGTCCAGCGGGGCGGCCGCAAGGACAGGGTGCGTCAGATGCTCGCCACCATCCGCCCTGACCTGCCGGCGGGGGCCGTGCGGCTGCAGCCACGGGTCGGGGCGCCGGCGGCGAGCAGTTCGGCGCGCACCCTGTTCGCGGGCGGCCTCGCCATCATCACGCCGTTGCTGTGGGTGGCACTGGCGGCCAACCAAATGGCGAATTTCTTCTCGCTGACCTGGCTGCCGACGCTGCTGCAATCCGCCGGTGCCACGACGTCGCAGGCCGGCGTGAACGCGTCCTTGTTCTCGATGGGGGGAATAGCCGGCGGACTCTGCCTGACGGTGATTGTGGACCGGCTGGGCGTGATGCCGATGTTGGTGCTGTTTCTGGTGGGTATCCCGTTGATGGCGGCTATTGGCCACTCGCTTCCGCCTGACGCGGCCGCCGCCGTCATTGCGGGCGCCGGGTTCTGCGTCACCGGCGTAAACTTCACCATGGGCGCCACGCTGGGCGTGATCTATCCCACTTCGGTGCGCGCGATGGGAACGGGTTGGTGCCAGGCGATGGGCCGATTGGGCTCGCTGGCAGCCCCGATGATCGGGGGTGCGCTGATCGGGCTCAATCTGCCGTTCCAGGATCTGCTGCTGGTGCCCGCCGGCTCGCTGGCGGTCGGAGCGGCCGCCTCGATCCCCATCACCCTGCTTTGCCTGCGGCGGTTCGGCGGATTGCGGATCAGCGACCGGGCCCAGCCAGATGCGTCGCTTGCCCCGGCCAACGCCGTGTTAGCGATGGATTGAGGAGCGACGCGATGAGCAGCACGCGCTTGGCGCCAAACTACCCCATCGAGGACGTCACCTATCACGAGCCTGCCTTTGCGCAGCGCCATCTGGCTGCGGGCAATTGGCTCGACCTATCTGTCGGCGAGAGCCTGCGCAGGACGGCGGCTGCCCTGCCGGAGAAGCTCGCGGTGACCGGCCCTGGCGAGGCACTGAGCTTTGCCGCGTTGGACGCGCAGTCCGAGTCGGCAGCGGCAAGCCTGCTCGATGCGGGCCTCTCGCCCGGCGAGCGCGTGCTGTTCCAACTTGGCACCAGCGTGAGCTACTTCGTCGCCTTCTATGGCTGCATGAAAGCCGGCTTGGTGCCGGTGTGCACGCTGCCGCAATACCGGATGGCGGAAATGCAGCATTTCGCCCGCATGACCGGCGCGCGCGCACTCCTGACCGATGCCGAACCAGGGGCCCGATTTGATCAAACGGCATTCGGGCTTGAAGTCGCCGCGGCCTGCCCGGCCATCGAGCACGTCATCGCCGTCGGTGGGGAGCACGAGGGAGCCCGGTCCTTGCGTGCCATGGCGCATGCCTTCGGCGTGGAGCGCGCGCGGCGGCGGACGGCGCAAATCCGGCCGGGAAGCGTGGACGTGGCCGTGTTCCAACTCTCTGGCGGTTCGACGAGCCTTCCCAAGATCATCCCGCGCATGCATGGCGAGTATCTCGGTGCAAGCTTGCAACTGTCGGCTCGCTACGGGCTGACCGGGGCGGATGTTGCGCTCTGGGGATTGCCGCTGGTGCACAACGCCGGCACCCTGTTCGTCGTGCTGCCAGTCGGCCTTGAGGGCCGCACATTGGTGCTGCAGCCGCGGCTCGACATGCCGGACATGCTGCGGCTGGTGGCCGAGCATCGTGTGACGTTTTCCGGCAGCATCGGGCCGGTCGCTGCCAAGCTGCTTGAAGTGCGGGACCTCCATCATTACGATCTCAGCTCGCTGCGGCAGTTCTTCTCCCTCACCCGGGCCGAGGCCGTGGAAGCCCATGTCGGCAAGCCAGTCGGGCAAATGTTTGGCATGACAGAGGGAATGGTGTTCGCCGCCCATCCCGACACCCCGGCGACACTGCGGCACCACACGATTGGCTATCCCGTTTCCCCGGGCGACGAGGTGCGGCTGCTTGTGCCCGGCGAGGAGACAGAGGTACCGTTCGGTGCCGTGGGCGAGCTCTGCTTCCGCGGGCCGAGCACCTTGACTGCCTATTTTGCCGACCCGGCCACCACCGCCGCCTCCTTCACCTCCGACGGGTTGTTCCGCTCGGGAGACTTGATGCGGGCGCACGAAATCGCCGGCATCACCTGCTATTCGTTCGAGGGACGGCTAAAGGACAACATCAATCGCGGCGGTGAGAAAATCGGCGCCGAGGAGATCGAGGGTCTCATCGCGCGTCATCCGGACGTGGCCGACTGCCGGGTCGTGGCCATGCCGGATCCGCTGTATGGCGAGAAGGCCTGCGCCTTCGTCATCCTGCGCGTGGACCGTTCCCCGCTGACAGTCGCGAGCCTGGGCGCGTTTCTGTTGCAGACCGGGATCGCCAAGTTCAAGCTTCCCGAGCGCGTGGAGGTGGTCGACGCCTTCCCGCTCACCCGGGTCGGCAAGGTGGACAAGGCGGCAATGCGAGCCATGGCGGCGCACTTGGTCGCGGCCGAGCTGCAGGTGGCTGCGGTCGGTTGAGGGCGGCCTTGGCGGTGTGCTGTCGCGCGCCTGCCGACGACATGGTCCCGGTCGATGCGGATGTGCCGTCCATCGAGGTCATCCTGGTGCTGGAAAGCGGCGACCGGATGAACCTGCTCGGCATGAGGTGTATGCTGCGGGACAGCTTTGACGCCTGTTCGACGCTCGGACGAAATCGTGCATGACCCGGCGCCAGCCTGGCGCTAAGTTTGGCCGAACGGGCGAATAATCAAGCTCGACGGAGGAACGCCGATGCTAAGATCCGCGATGCTGATCGTCTCTGCAGTCTCTGCAGCGTTCACCTGCGCCAGGCCGGTTCGGGCAGCGGATATTATCCTTTCGATGAACGACAACCACACCGTTTTGGACAACAACGGCGTTCAGATCGCCGCCACCCCCATGCGGCCAGACACGGTGGACCTGATCGACATCGGTCAGAGCCCGCCACGCATCGTCGGCACTATCGAGGTCCCCGGCTCGGTCGTTGGGCCGCCATTCGCGGTCTGGATGGCCGCCGACTCCAGTTGGGCCATCCTGACGGCCGCCACCAAGGCGGATCCGGCGGCACCGCTCGGCATCGCATGGGACGACACCGTCTCCGTGCTCGACCTGACCAGCACACCGCCCCACGTGACACAGGTGCTGCATGCGGGCGCGGGCGCCACCACCGTGCGCCTGTCACCGGACGGCACACTGGCGCTGGTGTGCAATCGGGCGGAGGGATCCGTGTCCGTGTTCACGGTGAAGGACAAGCACCTGGAGCCAGCGAGTAAGGTGATGCTTGGTGACCAATCTGGCGCCAGCGGCGTCGCGTTCAGCCCGGACGGCAAGACCGCCATCGTAAGCCGTCCATGGGATGACCGCGTCAGCGTGTTGCATATCGATGGTACATCCGTGACGCTGGATAAGCAGCCAATCACGACTGCGATCCAGCCTTACACGATTGATAGCGTTCCGGACCGAAGCCTGGCCGCCGTCAGTAACATGGGCCGTGGCAGTGGCGACGTGGATTCAGTCTCGCTAGTCGACTTGACAACCAACCCGCCCCACGCCGTTTCCATTGTTCCCATGGCAAGCGGGCCGGAACCGATGAAATTCTCGCCCGACGGCAAGTTCTTGGCTGTTGGCGCGGAGATGGGCACGCCGCTTGCGTCGTCCAATCCGCTCTACCATGACCATGGCCTGGTACAGGTTTTCTCGTTGACCGGTAAGACGCTGAGCTTGGTTGCCACCGGCCAGATCGGCCGATGGACGGAGGGTATCGCTTGGTCTCGCGACGGCAAGACGCTGCTGGTGCAGAGCGACCGCGACCGCATCATCAGCGTGTTCGAGTTCGACGGGCAGAGGCTGACTGCAAAGCCGGATCTCATCCCTACCGGTGGTCCGGTCGCATTCGGAGTACCTTGGCCGTAGCAGCTCGAATTGAATCGCTGCACTCGGCACCCTGACCCGGCTGGCCGTGCTCGATTGGTGGAGAACGGCAGGGCCGGTCACTGGGATGGGCTGCAGGACGCCCCGCCCAGCACGCAGAACTCCGCACAGAAACGATGGTTGAGGCTGACGGCCCGGCCCGCCTCCGCCAGCGTGCCGCCCATCTCGAACGCTTCGTCATAGGGCAGCAGGGTACAGCTTACCACCGCCGGGCGGTCCGCGCCGCGCCGCTTCACCACCATGCGCGACCCGGCGCACATCACCTCTCCCGGTCGCTTGCCCAGGATGTCCCAGCAGCTTTCCGTGATCTCCGGCACGTTCGGCCGGGCGTTCATCTCGGGGAACAGCACCAGTTGGGTGGGGTCGGACGCATCAATGGATAGCTGCATCGTGGCGAACAGCGTCCGGTAGCCGTCCCGCAACGCCCGTTCCGGCTCCTCCCACAGCATTCGTCCGGCGACCGCCAGGCGGATGCCCTGCGCCGCCAGGAATCGCAGCCCCGTCATCGCCGGCGCCCAGCTATTCGCCCCGCGCACCGCCTCGTGCCGCGCCGGGTCGTAATGGTCGAGCGAGACGCGCATCGCAATGCGGTCCTGGTAGTCCGCCGCGAGCGCGGTGAGCTCGGCCGCGAGGCGCTGCATCGGGCGCATTGCATTGGTCAGCACCAGCACGCGAAACCCCGCCTCCAGCGCATCCCGCATCATGGCCGGCACCTCACGGTTCATGAACGGCTCGCCGCCGGTGAAGCCGATCTCCGCCAATTCCGGATGGCAGTGCCGGGCCTCGCGCAGGAAGAGCTGCGCCTCCGCCCGGCTGAGATAGGCGAGGCGGTCGTTGGCCGGGCTGCTCTCGATGTAGCAGCCGGTGCAGGCGATGTTGCAGAGCGTGCCGGTATTGAACCACAGCGTGCGCAAGGCCTCGAGCGGGACGTGGGCGCGGCGCTCCCCTTTGGCGGTGACCAGCGGGTCTGTGAAGGGCTCGCGGACGTCCGGCGGCGGCATGGGTAGCTCTCTCGATGCGTGGACCATCACCCGATATGGACATGGCGGCCCGCCAGCGGAAGTATGCGCCATGCCGTCCGCTGCCGCACCCTGGCTGGTGCTCCTCCTATTCTGCGCCGTGACGTGGATGGTCACCCCAAGCCAGGTCAGCGCGCCGCAGTTCTTCGACGGGCGGACCAAGGGCGCGCCGCCCGGCGTGGCGATGGTTGCGATGAGCGCGGCGATCACCTGGGTGTTCGCGAAATCCATCGCCAACGCCTCCGCCCTGGCTTTCGGCTACGGCCTGGCGGGCGGCATCGGTTACACGATCTATTACCTCAGCTTCGTGGTGGCCGGCATTGCTATCTGGGCGATACGGCGGCGATGGCATTACCGCTCACTGTCGCACCTGCTGGCGGATCGCTACGGACCGGTCTGCGCCCGGTTGTTCCTAATCCTGGTCGGCTTCCGGCTGCTGAACGAGGTCTGGTCGAACACCAAGGTTATCTCGCTGTATTTCGGTGCGGAGGGCTCGGCGCCCTACTGGTGGGCGGCCGCCCTGGTGACGCTGTTCACCGTGGCCTATGCGTGGCGCGGCGGCATGCGCGCGAGCCTGACGACCGACCGGATCCACATCGTGCTGGCGTTCGGGCTGCTGGCCACCGTGCTGGCGCTGTTGCTGCCGCCGCTGTCCAGACATGGGCTGGCGCCCGTGTCCCCAGCCACGCGTGATGCGGGCGTCACCTTCTGCCTGCTGGCGGGGGTGCAGATCTTTTCCTACCCATTCCACGACCCCGTTCTGACTGATCGCGGCTTTCTCAACGCGCCAGGTCAGGCGTTGCGATCCTTCCTGCTGGCTGGGCTGCTGAGTGGCAGCTTCATCTTTCTGTTCAGCCTGATCGGGCTATACGGTCACGCCTTCGGCCTTGGCGATACGCCCAGCGTCAGTGTGCCGGCCTCGTTCGGCATCCCCATGCTGATGCTGTTCAACGCCATCATGCTGATGTCCGGCGGGTCCACACTCGATTCCGCCTTCACCAGCGGCGCCAAGCTGGCGGGGCGGGACTGGCGCAACCGCGATGCCGAGGCCAGCGCGCGCAACGTCTGGGTCGGCCGGCTGGCGATCGCGGCGGTGGCGACCGTCGGAAACCTGCCACTGCTGACCATCTACATGGGCGACCGGGTCGGTCCCGCCGTGATCGCGGCAACGACGCTCAGCGGCACCATGGTGATGGGGTTGGCGCCGATCTTCTTGCTGTGCTGGCTGCCTCAGGCGGGAGCGCTCTCGTTCCATCTGGCGTTCTGGCCCGGCCTCGCCCTGGGCATGATCCGCGGGGTGGAGGTGTTCGCCAAGCTGGCTATCCTGCCGCCGGCGCTTGACCTCGGCAGCGGCGCCTTTGCCGCGGACCTGGGCGTGAACGCGTGGGGGCTGCTGGTCTGTGTGGCGGGCTTCTTGCTGGGCACCGTGTTGGTGCCGGCCCGGCGGCTGGCGCAAGCCTAGAGCAAATCCGCCATGACTGGAATCAGTCATGCGGTGAAGTTGCTCGCCGCTTTAGGCTCCTGCCAGGCGTCCCGCTGCCGCTGGAACGGGAAGACCAGTGCGGACCAGAACCGGACGGCCGCCGGGTTGCGGTAGGCGGGCACACCAATCCGGATCTGTCGCTGCGGCACGTCCAGGCGGAAGGTGCGGTGCAACCGGTCCCAAAGGCTGAAACCACTCGACCAGTTGGAATTGGTCTGGTCCTGGACCGCCGAATGGTGGATGCCGTGCATCCGCGGCGTTGTCAGGATGGTGGCCAGCCGCCGTTCCAACCCAGCGGGCAGACAGATGTTGGAATGGTGAAACATCACGGATGCGAAGAAGAAGGCCTGCCACACGGACAGGGCGCGGCGCGACGTGCCCAGCACCATCACCTGCGCCGCCCGCCAGGGAATGGAGATCAGCATGTCGACGGCGTAGAACCGCAGGGCGGTGGAGCTGTCCAGATCCAGGTCGACGTGGTGCACCAGGTGGAAGCGCCATAGAAACGGCACCTTATGGGTCAGCACGTGCCAGATATACATCGTGTAGTCCATGCCCAGCACGGCTAGGGCGTCGCGCAGCCAGAGGGGCGCCGCCACGCGTTGCGCCAGCCCCCAGCGCTGCCGCTCGAC